>JAZNGI010000199.1:0-14624 GCA_045576375.1 Eubacteriales bacterium | reverse complement strand
CCTGCTCGGAGATGAAGTCGAAGGTCTCGTCCTTGGTGGGAAGGATCAATCGGCTCTGCTCGTTGAGCAGATTCAGACAGGGAACGTAAACTTCGTTGAAGGCATCCGTGAGAGCCAGGAAGGTGGTTCCCTTGGCCACACAGCAGGCTTCCATCAGAGCTTCTGCATCACGCATGATCGGAACCACTCTGGGAGTGCCGTTGTTCAACTGTCGGAAGAGTGCGGCGGCGGCCTCGGTCATCTCATCGTAGAGAGCTTTGGTCTCCTCGTCGAAGCGGGGATCAAAGCCGATGAAGGCGTTGATTCTGGCGTGCTTGCTGAGTTCCAGAGCATTCTTGAAGTAGTCAGAGCCCATTTGTTCGGGCACGTAACCGATGAAGGTGTTACCGGTGCCGTAGAAGTCCATGGTGTAGTCGTCCTTGAGCATCGTAACGGTGGCGTCTTCCTCGTTTACGCTGTAGTGAACGTCCTGGATTCCGTACTGCAAGGTGTTTTTCAGCTCGGAATCGGTGGTCATCATCTTCAGGATCTCCATGGCTCTGTCTGCGTACTTAGAGTTGGCGGAGATGCCGTAGAAGGTCTTCAGACTGTTCTCGGTGGTATATTCGGGGGACTTGTAGGTAACAACGTAGTAGCCTTCGTTTTCCCACTTTTCAATATCGTAGTAGGAGCCGTCCACCACGGTCATAAAGTAATCCGCAGTTGCATCGGCGGGCTGAGTCACGGTGATCTCTTCGTAGGTGTTCTCCTCGGTGAAGGCAGGACCGGTGGTGAAGTAGCCCTTGACTCTCCATTCATACATCAGGTTGAAGTGGTTCTTCATAGGACCGTTGGAAGCAACGAACTGCTCTGCCTGGGCGGAAGCGTTCAGCCAGTTGGCCTCGGTGTTCATTACGCCCAAAGGAGCACCGTTGACACCGCCGTAGAAGTTATAATCGGCAATGGTGGTAACGGGCTTCTCCACGGGAAGAACGGAGGGTTCCTTTTCCTTGATGGTGGCAAGGATCGAGGTCACGTCGGAAATCTGAGCCACCTTGGAAAGGTCAATGCCGTGCTTGTCCACCAGATCCTTCTTGAAGAGCATGAAGCTTCCCTCGGGAGTCACGGCGGAGTTGGTGGGGATGGCGTAGGTGGTGCCGTTGCCGGCGTTGGTCACACCTGCCATAACGGCGGGCTGGATATAGTCGCTGAAGATGGTGTAGTTATCGGAAAGATAAGAATCCAAAGGCAGCAGACGCTCGTTGTCGATCATTTCCACCAGCTTGTCAAAGCTCTGGATGAACACCAGATCCATCTGAGGGTCGCTGATGGGGCTGGGGGGCTCTTCAATGCCTGCTTCGATGCGGTCCAGTCGAGCCTGTTCCTCTGCCTTGGAAGCGCGGATGGATTCCTTGGCGGCCAAACGCTCTTCCTGTCTCTTTTTGCGAAGCTCCTCGGGGCTCATATTCTTCTCTTCGGCTTTTGCGGCCTTTCGGGAGGCTTCTGCAGATTCGGATGCCTTCACAGAGGCTTCGGCAATGGCGACAAACTTTTTCTGAGCTTCGTCCAAGGCTTTCTGATATTCGTTTTCGGTGTAGAAGTTCAGCTTCAGATAGGTCTTATATCTGAGGTATGTAAGACGGTTGACCTCTTCCTGAACCTCGGCGATCGCCTCGTCGGTGGTTTTTTCGTCGGTAATGGCGTACAGCGTCAGCCAGATGGTGTTTCTCTGGGCTTCTACCTGCGGTTCCCCGGTGGAGCTTTGGCTCGTGCAGGAGGTCAGAAGCGCGGGAATGACCATCACAGCGGCGAGAAGCATTGTCAAAATTCTTTTTTTCATTGATATCCTCCTAAGATACCTGTAATAAGGGCTCAATCAAATGACTTTTTCCATTTGTTTAAACAGTAATATTATACACTAAACTTGCTTGTGTGTCAAGCAAAGTCGGCGGGATTTCGATTGGGCAATGTAGATAAATAAACTGGGCAAAAACTGTGCTTATTGCCGAGAACACGGTCAATCCAGGTAATCCTTGAGTTTTTTGGCACGGCCGGGATGGCGCAGCTTTCGCAAAGCCTTGGCTTCGATCTGACGGATCCGCTCTCGGGTGATGTTAAATTCCTTGCCCACCTCTTCCAGTGTGCGGGTTCTGCCGTCTTCAAAGCCGAAGCGGAGCTTCAGCACGTGCTCTTCTCTGGGGGTCAGAGAGTGGAGCACCTCTTCTAACTGCTCTCTGAGCAGAGTGTTGCTGGCGGCTTCTGCGGGGGCAAGGGCGTCGTCATCGGGAATGAAATCGCCCAAATGGCTGTCCTCCTCCTCGCCGATGGGGGTTTCCAGACTCACGGGCTCCTGGGCGATCTTCATGATCTCCCGCACGCGGTCCACGGGCATATTCATCACCTCGGAGATCTCCTCGGCGCTGGCTTCGTGACCCAGCTCCTGAAGAAGCTGGCGGGACACTCTCAGCACCTTGTTGATGGTCTCCACCATGTGAACGGGGATGCGGATGGTTCTTGCCTGGTCGGCAATGGCGCGGGTGATGGCCTGGCGGATCCACCAGGTGGCGTAGGTGGAGAACTTGTAGCCCTTGGAATAGTCAAACTTGTCCACGGCCTTCATCAGACCCAGATTTCCCTCCTGGATGAGATCCAGGAAGAACATTCCTCTGCCCACGTAGCGCTTGGCAATGCTCACCACCAAACGCAGATTGGCTTCCACCAGCATGTCCTTGGCCGTCTGATCGCCGTCGGACATTCTCTGAGCCAGCTCCAGCTCCTTTTCGGCGCTGAGCAGGGGCACCTTTCCGATCTCCTTTAAATACATTCTCACGTGGTCTTCCAGTGCCAGACCCTCGCTGGAGAGCATTTTCTCCATATCCTCGCTGGTCTCGTAGGTTTCCACCTCGGCTTCAATGTCGCCCAGGTCGGCCATATCGTCCAGATATCCGGCCACCTCGATGCCGTTGGATTCTAAAGTTTCGTAGAGCTTTTCCAGCTGCTCCACGTCCAGGTCCATTTCGCCCACGGTCTCCATCAGCTCGCTGCCCGCCAGGCTTCCTTTGGATTTTGCTTTTTCGATCAGCTCCTCAATGTCCAGCTTCTTGCCTTCCTCGCGGGGGCTTTCTTCGCCGTTCTTTTTCTCCAGCACTTCTTCGGAGCTCTTGTCGTTGGTGGATTTTGTCATGAGAGTTTCCTTTCTTACGTCTTTTTCTTTTTCATGTCTTCCAGCCACTGATCCAGGGGTTGGTGGGAGTCCTTTTCTTTTTCCTTTTTGGCCGCCTGCCTCAACAGAGCGATCATTTCCTTGAGCACGGGGAGGCTGTTGTCACTGAGCAGGCTTCGCTTCACGGTGTACCCCGTGACGGCGCTCATTTCGTCGGCGCTCAGGTGTTCGCCCAACGCCCCCAGATCCACGGATCGGTGATCCTCGGAAAGCGTGAGCAAAAGTCTCAGCACCTTGCGGTTGAACTCGCACAGGAAAATATCTTCCTCCAGGGAGGCGCGCAGCTCTTCCTCCCAAAGATACTCGCTTCTCAAAAGGAGGATGCCCAAAATGTTTTCCTCTTTGGAGGCGGAGGTGGAGAAGCGCAGCTTATCGGGATTCACGCTGTTGCGAAAGCCCGCCTGGCGGTCCATATCGCTTTGGATTCGGTCCTCCAGGTCTTTTTTTGCGTTGGTGCGTTTTTTGGCGTTCAGCTCGCGGCCCAGCACCTCTCGGGTGACTCCCGTCACCTGGGAAAGCTTTTGCAAAAACAGATCTGCTTCCAAGGGGCTCGCTCCCCGAGCCAACACGGCAATGGCTTCCCGAATGAAGCCCTTCTTGCCGTCCAGGGTCTCCAGATCAAAGCCGCTTGCCAGTTGCGCAAACTGATATTCGATCTGCCCCGCCGCGGTCTTCATCAGCTCCGAAAAGCGCAGCTTGCCGAATTTTTGCAAAAACTCGTCGGGGTCCTTGGCACCCGTGAGGGAAAGCACCTTCACCGCCACGCCCGCTTCGCCCAGAAGGCGCATGGCTTTTTTGGCGGCGTTTTTGCCCGCATCGTCGGCATCGTAGCACAGATACACCGTGTCGGCGTATCGCTTGATGAGGCGCACCTGCTCGGCGGTGAGGGCCGTTCCCAAGCCCGCCACGGCGTTTTCAAAGCCCGCCGCCTGCAGACTCAGCACGTCCATATTTCCTTCGCAGAGGATCAGTTCGGAGCTTTTGGCGTTCTTGGCAAGGTTTAATCCGTAAAGATTGCGGCTCTTCTTGAACACGGGCGTGTCCGAGGTGTTAAAATATTTCCGATCGCTTCCGTAGGCGTCGGGGGGACCGATGTATCGTCCGCTGAAGGCAATGACCTTGCCTGCCACGTCAATGACGGGGAAGATCAGCCGATGGGTAAAATAGTCGAAAAGTCTGCCGTCCCGTCCCGTGCCCGCCAAAAACAGGCTTTTCATTTCCTCCGGGGTGTAACCCAGGCGGGTCAAATGGGTGCTGAGAGCGTTGCGCTCTCCCGTGGCGTAGCCCAGGCCGAAGCGCTTGGCGTTTTTTAAATCGAAGCCTCGCTTCACCAGGTAGTCCCGGGCGGGCTTTCCCACGGTGGGATGGGCCAATTGCTCATAAAAAAAGCGGGCGGCGGCGGCGTTCAGCTCGTAAAGGCGTTTTTTGTCCACCTTGGGATAGGGAGAAGGTGTGTTCGATTCGGGCAGGGTCATCCCGCAACGCTGGCAAAGGGTTTCCACCGCGGCCAGATAATCCAGATTTTCAATGCGCATCTGGAAGGTGATCACGTCCCCTCCCGCGCCGCAACCGAAGCAATAGAAATGGTCGCCGGGGGAGAAGATCGTAAACGAGGGGGTTTTTTCGCTGTGGAAGGGACAGCAACACACCGTGTTGGAGCCTGCACGCCGAAGCTGAGAATAGCGGGAGACCAGCTCCGTCAGATCGTTTCTGGCTTTCAATTCTGCAAGAAAGCCTTCCGGAAAAGGCATCGGCATCCCTCCCTTTCTTTTTGTGAATTTTCGCTTCTTTTTTTCCTTATCTGCCTTATTATACGAAAGCTTTCCCGAAAATACTCTTTATTAACATAATTTTTTTAATTTTTATTTTTCAGGTGTTTTGTCAAGCGTGTTTTGAAAAAGTTTTCCCCAAGCTTTTCCCCAGTCTGGGGGAAAACTTTCACGAAGCTTCAAGGGTTTTTCACACTTTCCACAGGGTTTTCCACAGCCAAAAGGGGATTTTTTTCCTTTTTGAGCAAAAGTTTTCCACAATTGCCCAAAAAGAGTTATGTCAATCGGCGGGTTGACAAAACTCCCGTTTTTGCCGAAAACGGGAGAAAAAATTACTGCAAAAAAGCCGAAAACTTTGGTGAAAACCACCATGGTTTTGCGCTTGACAAAAAGAAAGAGAAGACTCGTGAGAATCTTCTCTTTTCTGTTATTTGTGGGTTTAGTCCAATTGGGCGATGGAGAGAGCCGCGGGATTCGTTCCGCAACGGCAATACGGTTCTTCCTTCTTTATCATCAGAGCAGTGCTTCGCTTTGCTCCGGGAGCATCCACGCCGCTGACCTCAAAGTTCAGGGCGATCCGATCCCCCTGCTTTTTTGCTTCGGCAAAGGGCACGCGGGCACAAACCGTGTAACCGCCCTCTTTTTGGCTGACGGCATACTCACAAAGCTGGGGCAAATTGCAATCGCTTAAGGTGTCGCCCATTTGCTTTTTCTCGGGGTAGAACTTCAAATAGTCGATGACTCCGGGCTTGCCCTGATAGGCATTCCAGTGTTCGGTAAACGCCAGAACGGGTGTTTCCATAAGGAACAGACGGATACAGTTGGTCTCTCCCGTCTTGCTGCGAGCGGGATCGGAGGGCAAAAGCTCCTTTTCGTAGTCGGCACGCAACCACAGCGCATCCTCGCTCCACAGCAGGGATACTTGGCAGGAGGCCGGGGTGGCGTTATCCAGCGTTTCCACCAAGGAAAGGGGCTTCGCCCGGTCCCAGGCGGCGTCCTTGGGGTTAGCCAGATCGGGAAGTTTGTCGGCCTTTGGAATGGAGAATTCAGGATCGGAGGACTTTTCCACGGGAGGAGGCGTGAGCATGTAAGGGTCGTCGGACAGGAGGATGGGCATGGGAAGCACCTTGGTGCCGTTGCCCTGCAGATGCACTTCCTTCACGTTCATATCCGTCACCAACGTGCGGCTTACGGGGTTGAGCGTCAAGGCGTAATACCAAACGGTTTGGTGGGAAGCGGGCCACAAAAGGATCTGAGGGTCGATGAGACGGTAGAATTCCTCGGTGGAGCTGACAAAGCCGTGATGGGCCACCTGAACCACGTCGCTCTTGAGATCCTTGCCGTAGCGAGGGATCATCACTCGGTTGGCGGCTACCTCGGTATCGCCCAAAAACAAAATGCGTTGACCGTCCACCGTGAGGCGGAACACCAAGGAAGAATCGTTGATGTCCATTCTTCCGTCGTAGCCGTCCACGGGGGGCAGATCCTTCCAGGTGAAGAGAATGTCGATCTTCACGCTTCCGAATTCATAGTGATCGCCGGTGAGAGGATGTACCCGCTCAATTCCCTCAAAACGGTCGATCAGGGATTCCATCTCCTCGATCTCCTTATTCACCACGGGCTGGATTTTCTCGTTGTAATCGAAGTCGGGAAAATGATAGATCAGCTTTTTCACGGTGATCTGATCGGCGTAGGTTCTGGCCATTTCCATAAAGCAGAAGGTGTGGTCGGCGTGGGGATGGGTGATAAACCAAGCATCCACCACGGGCTTCTCGCCGCCGCTGAGTTTTTTCAGATACTCCAAAAGGACGGGGGCGTCGCCTTTCATGGAACCGTCAATGACGAGCAAAGAGCCGTTGTCACACTCGATGACGTAGCTCATTCCGTCCAGGGGATCTCTTACGGTCTGCAGCTGATGCAATACGTTGGAACGTTTCATTTTTTCTCTCCTTTTTCTTTGTTGGGGTTTCGCGACCATTATAACCAACGAGGCCGCGAATGTCAAGAAAAAAACGGAAAAAAATCCCTCCGCAATGAATGAAATGTTGAATATTTTGTGTGATCCGCCGTGGGCACGTGGGACAACCGTTTGGAAAGTCAGAAAAACGGCACTTTGTAAGTGCCGTTTCCTCATTTAGGCTTTGGTGTAGACTACCTTTCCGTCTTTGAAATCCGCGGTGACGCGATCCCCCTGTCGAAAGTTTCCTTCCAGCAGTTCCTCGGAGAAGCTGTCCTCCACGGCCCGCTGGATCTGGCGGCGCAGGGGGCGGGCACCGTACACGGGGTCAAAGCCCTCCTTGGCCATTTCGCTCACCAACGCGGGAGTGAATTCCACCGTGATCCCCGATTGGGCAATGCGGCGGGCGATCTCGGAAAGCATTCGGGAGGCAATGGCCTCGATATTCTCCCGATCCAAACGGGCAAACACCACGATCTCGTCAATGCGGTTTAAAAATTCGGGGCGGAAGCTCTCCTTCATGGCCCCCGTCACGATCTCCCGATCGCTTCGGCTCTGAGCGGCATCGGCGGCAAAGCCGGGAGTGGATCTCTTTTCAAACAGACGGCCGGCGCCCACGTTGCTGGTCATGATCACCACCGTGTTCTTAAAGTCCACCTTTCTGCCGTGGCTGTCGGTGAGAACGCCGTCCTCCAGGATCTGCAGCAGAAGGTTGAACACGTCGGGATGGGCCTTTTCCATTTCGTCGAACAGCACCACGGAATAAGGGTTTCTGCGCACCCGCTCCGTGAGCTGGCCGCCCTCGTCAAAGCCCACGTAGCCGGGAGGGGAGCCGATGAGCTTGCTGACGGTGTGCTTTTCCATATATTCGCTCATATCCAGGCGGATCATTTTGGATTCGTTGCCGAAGAGAAGCTCCGACAGGGCTTTGGAAAGCTCCGTCTTGCCCACGCCCGTGGGGCCCGCAAAGAGAAAGCTTCCCACGGGGCGGCGGGGATCCTTCAAGCCCGCCCGTCCTCGGCGGATGGCTCGGGCAATGGCGCTCACTGCTTCATCCTGGCCGATGACCCGTTTTTTCAGCTCTTCCTCCAGCTTCAGAAGCTTTTGGGATTCTTCCTCCAGCAAGCGGGCAACGGGAATGCCCGTCCATTGGGTCACTACTTGGGCGATCTCGTTTTCTCCGATTTGGGAGTGATGCTTTTTGGCATCCGCCTTCCAGGAGCTTTTCTTTTCCTCGTATTCCTTTTTCAGCGCCTTCTGCTCTTCCAGCTTGGCGGCGGCTTCTTCATATTTTTCCTGGGCCGCCAGCGCCTGCTTTTCTTCCTGCGCCAGGGCAATTTTTTCCTCCAGCTCCTTGAGAGGGGGAGGGCTGGTGAGAGAGCGGATGCGCATACTGCTTGCCGCCTCGTCGATCAGATCAATGGCCTTGTCGGGCAGGAAGCGGTCGTTGATATAGCGCACGGAGAGCTTGACTGCCGCCTCCAGGGCTTCGTCGGTGACGGTGATGCCGTGGTGCTCCTCGTATTTGGGGCGCAGTCCCTTCAGGATCTGCAGGGCTTCTTCTTCGCTGGGCTCGCCCACGGTGACCGATTGGAATCTCCGCTCCAGGGCGGCGTCCTTTTCAATGATGCGGTATTCGTTCAGGGTGGTGGCGCCCAGAATGCGAAGCTGACCACGGGCCAGAGCGGGCTTGAGAATGTTGGAGGCGTCCATGCTTCCCTCTGCGCCGCCCGCGCCGATCACGGTGTGGATCTCGTCCAAAAAGAGGATCACGTCGCCTCTTTTTATCACCTCGTCGATCACGGTCTTAATGCGCTCTTCAAATTCTCCGCGGTATTTGCTTCCCGCCACCATTCCCGCCAGATCCAGGGTCAGCACCCGCTTTCCCTCCAAATTTTCGGGAACGTCTCCCGCCACGATCTTTTGGGCCAGCCCCTCGGCAATGGCGGTCTTTCCCACGCCGGGCTCACCGATGAGGCAGGGATTGTTCTTGGTGCGGCGGGAAAGGATCTGGATCACTCGGGTCAGCTCCTTTTCTCGGCCGATGATGGGGTCCAGCTTTCCTTCTCTTGCTCTGGCGGTGAGATCCAGGGAATACTGCTCCAGGGCTTTGCCCTCGGCAGCGGGCTTTTCTTCCGAAGGAGAGGCGGAAAGATTGCCGGCGGCGTATTTTTCAAGCTCTGCCAGTATGGTGTTCACACTGACGCCGATGGCAGAGAGGATGCGCATGGCGAGGGAGTCGCCGTCGTGGATCAGAGAGAGCAGAATGTGCTCCCCCGAGGCCTTGTTTTTTCCGCTTTGGGCGGCAAAGCGCAGGGCGTTGGCAAGGATCCTTCCGGCTCGGGGCGTCAGTTCTTGGGTGTTGCTTGCTTGGGTGGGAGCAGAGATCTCCTTCACCCGGGCAAAAAAGTCGTCGTAGCTCACGCCGCAATCCTTCAGCAGGCGGTGGCTCACCCCGTCCTCCACCTTTAAAAGTCCCAACAGCAGGTGCTCACTGCCCACATAGCCGTGGCCCAGCTCTTTGGCGGCCTGAGAGGCCGCTTCCAGCACCTTTTTTCCTCCTTGGGTAAAACGTTCGTTCATTTGGTTTCCTCCTTATCCTAAGGCTTCTCTGAGCTTCTTTGCCCGCAAAAGATCTCTGGCGCGGGCGTCCGTGGCGCCCACGTCCTCCAGGCAAAGGCGGGAGGGCATCAGCTCGATGAGCAGGCGATCCAACAAACAGCGGTCTTTAAAACGGACGATCCCCAGGGACTCGCCCAGGCGCAGATCCGACCAACGGCTGACAAATTCCGAATAATCCACGATCCTGGCGTGGGAAAGAATGCCCAAACTGCGGAAGATCCGATCCTCCAGCGCCTCGGGAGCGTTCTTCTTCCATTGCTCCCGCTGCGTTTTCTCCTGTCGGCAGATCTTGTCGATCACGGTTTCAAAAGCGGCAATCAGCTCCTCCTCGTTTTCCTCAAAGGAGCTTTTGTTGGAGATCTGAAAGAGATCTCCCTGGGCGGCAGATCCTTCTCCGAAGGCTCCCCGCAGGGTAAAGCCCAGGCGATCTGCGGCACGGGCAAGGCTTGCGATCTCTCCCCCTTGGCTGATGGCGGGCAGATGGAGCATGGCGGACACGCGCATGGCACAGCCCAGATTGGTGGGGCAGGCGGTGAGAAAGCCCAGCTTTTGGGAAAAAGCGATCTCTCCTGCCTTGAGAAGTGCGTCGTCGGCACGGTTGGCCAGGGCAAAGGCCGTTCGGGGATCCAGACCGTTGCAGATGGCCTGAATGCGGAAGTGATCCTCCTCGTTGACCATCACGGAGATCTGATGATCCTCGCTGACGTAGAGCTCTCTGCCCGCACCCTTGCCCTCCGCAAATTGAGGAGAGCACAGGTGGCTTTCCGCGTAGGCGTTCTTCTCGTGGACGGAGAGCTTTTCAAAATCGTAGCGGAAAAGATCGCCAAAGGCCGAGGCGGCCGCTTGGCACACCTTCTTTTTCTGTTTTTCGTCGGCACAGGCGGGGAAGGGCAGGTGCTTGAGGTTTCTGGCAAAGCGCACGCGGGTGCTCAGCACCACGCCGTCTTTGTTGCGGTCGGTCTCATACCAATACATCTTACTGTCCCTCCTTGTTTTCCAGCGCACGGATCTGATCTCTCAGCTTGGCGGCGCTTTCATAATCCTCTTGCTCCACGGCTTTTTTCAGTTGTTCCTTCAAGCTTGCCGCATTGGGAGCGCTTTGCTTTTTTTCGGAAGCGGGGCTTTTCAAAACGCCCTTGCCCCGATAGCCCTTGGGAGAAGAGAAGGGGCGCAGATCCACGCGGTTTTCAAAGGTCTCGTAGCAATCGCTGCAGCCGAAGCGCCCCGTGCGCTTCAGATCGGCCAGGCTTTGGTTGCAGGTGGGGCAACGGGTGACGGAGGCGGGGGCGTGGGGTAGGAAAAAGCTTCCCAGCAGTTCGTCGAAGGGGTCGCTCTCCCAGCTAAAGCCTGTCACGGCCGAAGCACCGATGCCCTCCTTGGCCGCACAGGCGGAGCAAAGATGGCGTTGGCTTTCCTTGCCGTTGAAGATCTGTTTTAAATGAACGGTGGCGATCTGGTTTTCACAACGGTCGCAAATGTGTTTTTCGTGATACATTTTCGTTTCCTCCTTATTTGGTGAAGTATATGCTCAAATCAGTTTGAGAAGCACGGTTTTAAAGATGCGGGCACGCACCGTGTCCCGATCCTCCCGACGGATCAAAAGCAGGGCGTCGTCGCTGACGGCGGCGGTGAGGACGGTGGCTTCCTTGGGGGAGAGAATTCCGTCGGCGGCCAATTGCAGGGCGAACACCTTGGCGCTGGCAGAGTCCAGCTCGTCGCCCACGGCGTGATAAAAGTGCATCAGATAGGAGTTGCGGTCAAAGCGTACCTTGGTGATGCGCACGTAGCCGCCGCCGCCCCGTCGGCTCTCCACGATGTAGCCCCTTTGCGGCGTGAAGCGGGAAGTGATCACGTAGTTGATCTGACTGGGCACACAGCCCATTTTTAAGGCAAGCTCGTTGCGGCCGATCTCCAGGGTGCCTCCCTGTTCCTCCAGCATTCCTTCGATCAGTCGGGCGATCTTTTCCGATAGTACCATGGGACGTTCTCCTTTCGTCAGAGCTGTTTTGACTTTCTCTGACCTTGACTACATCATACCACGGCGGGGAAAGAAAATCAAAGTCAAAGAAAGTCAAAGTCAGACTTTCTCGGCCTCTGAGGGGCGATTGTTTTGAAATAGCTTGCGAAATCTCTTTTTTTTGCAATTTTTCTTGATTTTTTAAGGGGGGATGAGTATAATGAAAGGAAGACGAAAGTCAAATTTCACAGAGGACGGACACAACGGTGAGAATGCGAAAGAAAAAGAACCTGGATCAAAGGCTGTCTGCCTGCGTAGATCTTCAGGTGGAGGATCCTCTTTCTCTGCGGGGCAGATGGCAGGAGAGCTTTGGGGCGATTCGGGAGGATCAAAACAGCGGCGCGCCTTGCTTTGCGGAGATCGGCTGCGGCAAGGGGAGCTTTGCGGTGGGGATGGCCCAAAAGTATCCCCAATATAATTTTATTGCGGTGGAAAAGGTGCCCGACGTGATCATGCTGGCCATGGAAAAGGCCAAGAGAGCGGGGGTGGACAACGTGCGCTTCGTGATGGGCGACGCCGCCGAGCTTTGCCAAGCCTTTGCCGACGGGGAGCTGGCGGGGATCTACTTGAATTTTTCCGATCCCTGGCCCAAGAAGCGCCACGCCAAGCGCCGTTTGACCGCGCCTTCTTTTCTTTCTTCCTACCGACGGATCCTCGCCTCGGGGGGCGCCGTGGTGATGAAGACCGATAACGACGCTCTGTTTGAGTATTCCCTGGAAAGCTTTTCCTTATGCGGGTATGCTCTCAGTGAGGTGGATCGGGACATTCATAAAAACGGCCCCATGGCTGACAACGTGATGACCGAATACGAACAAAACTTCCATTCCCAAGGGAAGAACATCAACCGCCTGGTGGCCACTCCCGGAGAACGCCGGTGAAACAGTTTATTATTAACGCCAACGATGCCGATCAACGGCTGGATAAGTTCATTTTCAAGGTCACCCAAGGGCTTCCCGCTTCCTTATTATATAAGGGAATGAGAAAAAACGGGGTGAAGGTCAACGGCAAGAGAGCGGATAAGGCCTACCGTTTGCAGGAGGGAGACGAGGTGAAACTTTGGTTTCCCGATGAATTTTTCCCCGGAGGGGAGGATTCCTTTAAGCAACTGCGGCACCTTCCCCGGGTGGTCTATGAGGACGGGGATCTGCTGGTGGCTCACAAGGAGGCGGGGCTTTCCTGCCACAGCGATGAAAAGCAAAAGACCGACACGCTCATTGACCGCATCAAGGCCTATCTCTACCAAAAGGGGGAGTACGATCCTGACAGGGAGGCGGCTTTTGCCCCCGCTTTGTGCAACCGTATTGACCGCAACACGGAGGGCTTGGTGATCTGCGCCAAAAACGCAGTGAGCCTGCGCTGGACCAACGAGGCCATCCGTCAGCGGCTGTTTAAAAAGGAATATCTCGCTCTGGTGGAGGGGAAGCTCTCCCCAGGCAAAGGGCTTTTAAAGCACTATCTGAGAAAAGACAGCGAAAAAAACACCGTCAGCGTGTTTGATCATCCCCAAAAGGATGCGCTGACGGCGATTTTGGAATATGAAGCGGAGGCCTATTCAGCCGAGAAAAACGCTTCTCGGGTGCGGGTGTTGCTCCACACGGGACGGACCCATCAGATCCGCGCCCAGTTTGCCCATATCGGTCACCCCTTGGTGGGGGACGGGAAATACGGGATCACAGGGGGCAAGGCGCGGCTGGGCTTTCGCTTTCAAGCACTGTTGGCCTTTCGGCTCACGCTGTTTTTTCCCGAGGGCTGTCCTCTTTCCCATTTGAACGGCAAGTGCCTGTCTTTGGAGATTCCCGAGCGCTTTTGCCTTTAACGGCGGCGACGGTCGGAGGAGGAAACGATGGAAAGCAGCCGAAGCACCTGCACCAGAGAGGTGGCAAGAGCGGCCACGTAGGTGAGAGCGGCGGCGGTGAGCACCTTTCTGCAAGCGGGAAGAGAGGAAGCCTCCACCAGTCCTTGGCCTTGGATCCCCTCCATGGCCCGACGGCTGGCATCAAATTCCGATTGAAGAGTCACCAACTGGAAAAACGCCGCGGCGGCAAAGCCCACGATGCCCCCGTAGGCCAGAAGGATCATATGGGGAGCGGTGTAAGAAAGAGCCAGCCCGATGAGGATCAGAAAAGGTGCGATGCGGCTCATGAAATTGGTGGCAGGCACGATGGCGCTTCTCAGCTTGGCGGGGAAATAGTGCTCGGCGTGCTGAACGGCGTGTCCCGCTTCGTGGCAGGCAACGCCCACGGCGGCGCAGTTGGCATGAGCGTACACGCTTTCGCTCAGATACACCGTGTTGTTGCGGGGATCAAAGTGATCGCTCAGGTGCCCTTTGGTGGGGAGCACCTGCACGTGGTGTAAGCCGTTGGCGTCCAAAACTGCTCGGGCGGCGGCAAGCCCCGTGATGCCTCGGGCAGAGGGAAGTGCGGAATATTTTTTGAAGTTGCCGCTGACCTTGGCGCTTGCCCACACGGAAAACACGGCGCAGACCAGCAGAAGGAAAAAATAAAAAGCAGAATTCATAAAAACCTCGGATTCATCAATCGTTTTTCTTTATTATACCCCGTACATGTTACTTTTTCCATACTTTTTGTAAGAATAAATTTTGAACAAAGCACTTTTGGGTGCCTCTGCCTTTTTTTCAACGAGGCGTTTTTTCGGGGAAGAAAAAACTTTCCGATTGAGAAAAAAATCCGAAAAAAGTACTTGACAAAACTCGCGGGAACTGATATAATATCACTCGCTGAATGACGGCCCATTGGTCAAGCGGCTAAGACGCCACCCTCTCAAGGTGGAAACATGAGTTCGATTCTCGTATGGGTCACCAGAAAAAAGCACTTGCGAAAGCAAGTGCTTTTTTCAACGAAATCCGTCCTCACGGACGGGAGAAATCCACCCACGGTGGATGAAATCACTTCGTGATGAAATCCGACTTCGTCGGGAGATAGGACGGATTTCATTTCATCTGCACAGCAGATTTCATCCGAGTATCCCTCGGATTTCATCGCGCTTTGCGCGATTTCATTGTTATTTTTTACACAAAAGAGCGCCCCCAAGTCGGAT
>JAZNGI010000198.1:0-8674 GCA_045576375.1 Eubacteriales bacterium | reverse complement strand
TCGTTCATCAGCTCCTCCGACTCTTTTACGTAGATAAAGCCGCGGCTGATGATCTCGGGTTCGCCCAGCAGATAGTGCTCCACCAGATCCAAAGCGGCAACCACCACGACCAGACCGTCCTCAGACAGATGGCGGCGGTCGCGCAGGACGATACTGCCTACGTCGCCCACGCCCAGACCGTCGATGAGCACCTTGCCCGCGGGGACGGTGGAGGTGAAGGCGGCACTCTTGCCCTTGGGCTGGATATCCAACACCTTCCCCAGCTCGGGAATGAGGATGTTTTGATTGGGAATGCCCATATATCTTGCCAGCTCCGCGTTTTTCATCAGATGCTTATATTCTCCGTGGATGGGAATGTAGAACTTGGGCTTGACGAGGGCGATGAGCATTTTAATTTCTTCCTGACAGGCATGTCCCGAAACGTGGACCTCCGCCACCTGATCGTACACCACGTCCACCTTTCTCATCAAAAGCTCGTTGATGATGTTGCCCACGGTCTTTTCGTTGCCGGGAATGGGATGGGCGGAAATGACCACCAGATCGTCCATGCCCAGCTTCACCTTATCGTGAGTTCCGAAGGCCATACGGTAGAGAGCGCTCATGCTCTCGCCCTGGCTTCCCGTGGTGATGATGGTGATCTGATCGGGGCGGTATTTCTTGGTTTCGTCGATATCAATGAGCATATCCTCGGGGATGTTCATATATCCCAGCTTCAGCGCGGTGGAAACGATGTTCACCATGCTTCTGCCGATGATGGCTACTTTTCTCCGATGCTTTTTGGAAGCATCAATGATTTGTTGCACGCGGTGGATGTTGGAAGAGAAGGTGGCAATGACGATGCGCTTCTTGCATCCGCGGAAGATCTGCTCCAGAGATGCGCCCACCTTGCGCTCGGTGGGAGTGAAGCCGGGGCGCTCCGCGTTGGTGGACTCGCAAAGGAAAGCGGTAACGCCTTCTCTGCCCAGTTCGCCGAAACGGGTCAGATCGGTCATTTCTCCCTGAATGGGCGTCATGTCGATCTTAAAGTCCCCGGAGAGAACGAAGGTGCCTGCGGGGCTCTTAATGGCAAAGGCCACCGCATCGGCAATGGAATGGTTCACGCGGATGAATTCCACGGAGAACGCGCCTGCTCTCACCGTGTCTCCCGCTTCGCAGCAGCAAAGCTTCACGCTTTTTTCCATTCTGTGCTCAATGAGCTTGTTTTCCAGAATCCCCAGGGTAAGGCGGGTGCCGTAAACGGGAACATTCACGGTCTTCAGAACGTAGGGCAAAGCGCCCAGGTGATCCTCATGGCCGTGGGTCAAAAAGATGCCGCGGATCTTATCCAGATTCTTTTCCAGATAGCTCACGTCGGGAATAACCAGGTCGATGCCCAGCA
Source organism: Eubacteriales bacterium (assembly GCA_045576375.1). Classification (GTDB taxonomy): domain Bacteria; phylum Bacillota; class Clostridia; order Oscillospirales; family SIG627; genus SIG685. Next base: position 7,296 of record JAZNGI010000198.1, on the reverse strand, counting down.
TATCCTCATCGGGGAAGCCGATGCCGCAATCTACAATGATGATGTCGTTTTCATATTCAAATACGGTGAGGTTCTTTCCGATCTCACCGAGACCGCCGAGAAAAATGATCTTCTGACGGGTTGCCTTGTGTTTTTTTGCCATACATACTCCTTTGTTATGTAGCACCCGGAGGGTGCTTTCGTTATGATTGTACTGTCGGTATTTTTTCAGCCGCGTAGGCGCAAAGCTCTTCTGCCGCCTCGCTTTTCAACGCCTCGGCATAGACCCGATAACCGTGAAAGGCGCTGGGATAAATGCGAACCGTGCCCTGGGGACGCCGAATCACCAGCCCTTCTTCCCCGCTGTTGAGAAACAGGCGGCAGAGATTACGGGCAAAGCCGCCTTGGGAACGGTCGTGAGGATAAAAGCGACGGGTAACGCAAAGGGAGGGAATCTGCTCCAGAAGCTCCCGGATCTCCCGAGGGGAACGATGGGCACACAGGGAGAGAAGCTTTGCGGCCCCAAAGGCGGGATCGTGAAATTCAAGGCTCGTTAAGAGGGTGAGAGCTCCCCTTTGACGCCGATCCTCCTCCAATAAGAAAAGATTGGGATTGGTGCGCAACAATCCTTCGGGAACGGGAGGAAATAAACCAACGGACCGATGGGGCGCCGTTTGCGCAAACAGAGCGCGCAAGCAGTGAAAATCAAAGCTTTTATGGGAAGAAAAACTCACGCGCAAGCCGGTTTCGTCGGTGAAATCCAAGAAGAGCTTCGGCTGTTCCCCGTGATTTTCCTGCTCCTGCCTCATTCCCAAAGCGCAAAGAAGCCTCTCTCCTCCGCCTTCGCCGATGTTCACCGACGGAATGCGTTGCGGCAAGGCCGCGCAAAGGGCGGCAAGATACGTTTCTTTCACCGAAATGCTTCGGGGAGAGCCCTCACGCACTGCCGCATCGGGCAAGTCGGAGACGGAATGAAATGCGGAGATCAAGCGCTTTCTGAAGCTCCTGGTTGCGGGAAATCCGTCGGGCGCAAAGAGGGAAGCGAACACCCTCTCCTTTTCCCGATACAGATGCAGGGCAAAGGAAGAGGCGGCGGCCGCAGAATAGGCGCTTTGATAGGAATCGGCGGCATCGGAGAGAAAAACCGTCACTTGCTTTCCCAAAAGTCCACGGGCCAGAGAAGCGGCGGAAGAGGAAATCCCTGTTTGGGACAGCAACAAAGGGGCAGAGCACACCTTTGCCAGGGCCGCACCGAAACGGAAAAACACGCTTTCGTCGGCGTTCTTGGCGAACACGAAGCACTCTTCCTCGCACACAACGCTCTCCCCGACACCCTCCGAGAAAAAGGAGGAGCCCAAAATCCGCGAGCGGGAGGGCAAAATCCGGCCGATGCACACGCCTCCTGCTTCAATGCGGCTATGGGCGCCCACCACGCTTTGTCCGGCCACCACCGCGTTTTTCCCAACGGTGACTCTTTTGTCCAAAATACTGTCTTTCACCACGGCACACCGTTCCACGGTGCATTCATCGCAAAGCACGCAGGAAGAAACGCTTGCACCCGCTTCTACGCGGCATCCTCTGCCGATCACCGCACCATCGCCGATGACGGCATCCTCGTCCACGCTGGCGCCGAAGGAGCAGTACCACTTTCCCAGTCTTGTGTTCTGCACCGTTCCGTCCGGGGGAAGATGGAGCTTGATTCGATTGTAAACGGCATCTCTGTTACAGGAAAAATAGGAAGAGGGGGAACCGATGTCCCGCCAGTATCCCTCACAAAGACAACCGAAAAGCCTTGCGTTTTCCCGAAGCATTTGCGGGAAAAGATCGGCTGAAAAGTCAAATTTGGTTTGGGGCGCAATTTTCTTCAACAGGCTCTTTTTTAAAAGATACACCCCTGTGTTCACCCGATCCGAGCAAACCTGGCTCCATTCGGGCTTTTCCACGAAGCCGAAGATTCGTCCGTCGTCGCGGCATTTCACCACGCCGTATTGCAAAGGGGTTTCGCTTTCCTTAAGGAGCAGAGTGGCATCGGCGTTTTGCTCCCGATGAAAGTCCGTCGCCCGTTTCAAATCAAAATCGCACATGGCGTCACCGCTGATCACCAGGAAGCTTTCGTCATCATCCTCCGTCAGCAGATCTTCGGCGGCCTTCACGCCGCCTGCCGTTCCCAAGGGGGACTCCTCGTAACAGTAGTGCAGGCGGACACCGCAAAATTCATCGCCGAAATATTCGCGGATCCTATCCGCCAGATATGACACGGTGACCACCGCATCACGGATCCCGTGGTGATTGAGCAAAGCAAGGATATGCGCCATCACGGGCTGATCCAAAATTCTCACCAGGGGCTTGGGTATTTCACAGGTCAGGGGGGACAAACGGGTGCCCCTTCCGCCTGCAAGAATCACTGCTTTCATTTTTGCAACATTCCTTTACAGATGAGATGTTTCTTCTGTAAATAGTATTTGCAAAGAATGGAAAATATATTCTGTTATCCCTCGTTTTCGGGAAATTGTTTGATGACCTTCACGGCCTTGCCTTCCCGGGCCTGCACGCATTCGCCCAAAGCGAAGAAGGCACCGTTTTGGGAGCAGAGGCGCACCCGTTCTTCTTCTGTCCAACAAGCAATGCGGGCACGGGAAACATAGATGGGCTGGCCGTTGCGCGCCAGGCGCTCGTAAAAGGGGCTCAGCCGCACCTCTCTTAAGTTTTCAAACAGGCGGCAGGTGGGAACAAGACAATCACAAAGCTTTCCCTCCTCCTTTGCCGCTTCCAGCTCTGAGAAGGACAGGGCTTGATGGATGGAAAAGCCGCCGCAATAGGTTCGTTTCAGGGCAGTCATGGTTGCCAGGGCGCCTGCCCGCGCCGCAAGATCCACCAAAAGGGTGCGGATATAGGTTCCCTTGGAGCAACTGACCTCCACGTCAAACTCATCGGCTTTTTCCGTGGGAGAAAGGCGGATCCAATGGATCTGCACCCTTCTGGGCTCTCTGGGGATCTCAACGTTTTCTCTGGCAAGCTCATAAAGCTTTTTGCCGTTCACCTTTAATGCGGAATACATGGGAGGGGTCTGCAGATAGTCTCCCACAAAGCTAAGCGCACTTTGGCGCAGGGCTTCCAAGGATGGACGGGCATCGTCGGTCTGCTTCACTTTCCCCGTGATGTCCTCGGTATCCGTGAGCAGCCCCAGGCGCATACGGGCACGGTAGTGCTTTTCGCTGTCACAAACAAACTGACTGGCCTTCACGGCGTTTCCCACGAGAATGGGAAGCACCCCTGTGGCCATGGGATCTAAGGTTCCCGCGTGCCCCACTTTTTTGGTGCCGAACAGCTTGCGGATGCGAAACACCGCATCGTGGGAGGTGATGCCTTCGGGTTTAGTCAAAACCACCACGCCGTTCATTTACAGCTCCTCGCCCACGGCGTTGACCATCTGCTCCAGAACGAAGGAGGCATCCCCCTTCAAGGTGCAACCCGCGGCGCCCTTATGGCCTCCGCCGCCGAACCGTTCGCACAGGGCGGCACAGTCAAAGCCCGGTTCTCCCCGCAGAGAGACCTTATAGGCACCGTCCCGCCAGCGCAGAAACGCGGCGACACGCACGCCCTTGATCCGGCGCAAAACGTTGATCAAGCCGTCATAATCACTTTCTTTGGCATTCAGGCGCTTCTTCTCCTCTTCATCCACCACCAGGGCGGCAAAGGCGCCTTCAAAGAAGAGGCGGCAATGCTTTGCGGCATAGGCCTCCAAAAGCATGGTTTTTTGGGAAACGGTTTCAAAGACCCGTTTGTTAATATCGGCAAAATTTCCGACAGCACTGTAAGAACAGAGCTCTGCGGCAATGGCAAAGGTTCTCCGGGTGGTGTTGGCATAGCAAAATCTGCCCGTATCCGTGGCAATGGCGGTGTAAAGGCAACGGGCTATGGCCTCGTCCATGGGAACGGAGAGCTGCTGCAACAATTCAAACACGATCTCCCCGCAAGCGGCACGGTCGCAAAGACAGAGCTTCGCGGGGGCTTCCACCCGATTGTTGCGATGGTGGTCGATGGCCACGTCCACCTGCGCATCGGGATCAAGACCGTACAACAGCTCGGGACTTGCCACGTCCACACAGATCACCCGACGGATGGGAAAATCGCCCCGATCCGCAAGGCAGGTAATGAAATCGAAGGTATCGTCGTCCCTCTTCTCGCAGAAGACCCCCGCCTGCTTTCCCATTTTGCGCAGGGCAAGGCACAGGGCATAGGCACTTCCCAGGGCATCCCCGTCGGGCTTGGCGTGGGAAAGCACCAGGATCCCGTCAAAGGACGGATCGCAAAGAAGAGAACAAAGAGAGGAAAATTCCTCATTCATCGGCGCCGTTATCATTGGTTTGGATCTCCTTGAGAATGCGGGCAATATTGGCTCCGTTCTGCGCCGAATCGTCATAGAGAAAGGTGAGTTCGGGGGTCATTCTCAGATTCAGACGGAGAGCAAGCTCCCGACGGATGAAGCCCGCTGCGCTCTTCAAGCCTTTCTGCACCTCGGCGGGATCGCCCGCCAAAACGCCGTAGTAGATCTTGGCAAATTTCAGATCCTTGGTGACCACGGCGGCGTTCACCGTGACGAAGCCGGAGGAGATGCGGGGATCCTTCACACTGCGAAAGATCTCCCCCACCGTCTGCGCCACACTGTCGTTGATTCTGTTTTCTCTGTATTTCATATTCCTCCGAAGGGAAGATCAGTCCTTGATCTCCTCGTCGATGAAGGCTTCCAATTCGTCGCCTTCCTTGATATCGTTGAATTTTTCCAGACCGATACCGCACTCATAGCCTTCGTTGACCTCTTTTACGTCGTCCTTGAAACGCTTCAGGGAGGAGATCTTGTCTTCGAAGATCACAACGTTATCTCTGAGCACGCGGATATTGCTGTTTCTGGTCACCTTACCCGTGGTGATATAGGAGCCGGCGATCACGCCCACTCCGGGAACGCGGATGGTCTGTCTGACCTGAGCACGGCCCAAAACAACCTCGCGGAACTTGGGTGCCAGCATTCCCTTGATGGCGGCCTCGATCTCCTCGATGCACTCGTAGATCACGCGATAGGTGCGGATATCCACTTCCTGCAAAGCGGCAGAGTCGATGGCGCCCTTATCGGGACGCACGTTAAAGCCCACGATGATGGCATTGGAAGCGGCGGCGAGCATTACGTCGCTCTTGTTGATGCCGCCCACGGCGCTGTGGATCACGCGGACACGAACCTCTTCGTTGGAGATCTTCTCCAGAGAAGCCTTGACGGCCTCGGCGGAGCCCTGAACGTCTGCTTTGACGATGATATTCAGATCCTTGGTTCCGCTCTGGAGCTGACTGAACAGATCGTCAAGAGAGACCTTGCTTCCTGCGCTGAGCTGCTCCTGCTTGGTTTTGGACTTTCTTTGCTCGGCAAGCTCTCTTGCCATTCTTTCGTTTTCAACGGCGTTGAACACGTCTCCCGCGCCGGGAACCTCGGAAAGGCCCAGGATCTCCACGGGAACGGAGGGGCCGGCCTTCTTCAGCTGCTTGCCGTTTTCATCGGTCATGGCGCGGACTCTGCCCACGGCGTCGCCTGCGATCACGATGTCGCCGATGTTGAGGGTGCCGTTTTGCACCAGGATGGTGGCCACGGGACCTCTGCCCTTATCCAAGCGGGCTTCGATGACCACGCCCTTGGCAAGACGGTTGGGGTTAGCCTTCAGATCGGCCATTTCCGCCAGAAGCAACACGTTTTCCAAGAGCTCGTCGATACCCATTTTGGTGAGAGCCGACACGGGAACGCAGATCACGTCGCCGCCCCATTCCTCGGGCACCAGATCGTACTTGGTGAGCTCCTGCTTTACGGTGTCGGGGTTGGCACCGGGCTTATCCATTTTGTTGATGGCGACGATGATGGAAACGCCAGCCGCTTTGGCGTGATTGATGGCTTCCACGGTTTGAGGCATAATGCCGTCGTCGGCGGCCACCACAAGAATGGCAATATCGGTAATTTGAGCGCCTCTGGCTCTCATGGAAGTGAAGGCCTCGTGGCCGGGGGTGTCAAGGAAGGTGATATCCTTATCCTTAACATTGATACGGTAGGCACCGATGTGCTGAGTGATACCGCCTGCCTCGCCCTGGGTAACGTGGGAATGACGGATAGCGTCCAAAAGGCTGGTCTTACCGTGGTCAACGTGACCCATAACGACCACTACGGGACTTCTCGTTTCCAACTGTTCGGCGCTGTCGGCGCTGTCGTCGATCAGCTTTTCCTCGATGGTAACCTCTTTGTATTTTTCCGCGCTGACGCCGAATTCATCCGCCACCAGTGCCGCGGTGTCAAAATCAATGGTCTGATTGAGGGTAACCATGAAGCCCAGCTTCATCATTTTTTTCATGACTTCCGCCGTGGTTTTTCTCAGTTCTTTGGCCAGCTCGCTGACCACCATTGCCTCCTGGAGCACGATGTGCGTGGGCGTGGTGGCGCGCACGGGCTCGCTCTTCTTGCCCTTGTCGTGGCGGCCGGGCTTGCGGTTGTTTACGGGCGCCTTCTTGGGTCTTCTGCGGAAATTGTCGTTATCGGAATAATCATAAAGCTTTTTCTCATCATATTTGGAAAGATCCACATAGCTTCCGCGGGTATCCACGACTCTCACGTCGCGCTTGACTTCCACCACAGATTCCTCCGATCTTCCCCCCTGACGCTGGGGTGCAGAATAGGTGTTCTGCTTCTTGGGAACCTGCTTGTTTTCGCGGGCTTTGTCCTGGGATTTGGCAACGGCTTTGCCCTGGTTTTGGGAAACGGCCTGCTTGGCACGCTCGGCAAAACGCTCCACCTTTTTCTTGCTTGCGGCGGCGCGTTCTTCCTCCCGGCGTTTTGCCAAGGCGGCTTCCTCTTCCTTGCGTTTCTTTTCCTCCAGAGCCTTTTGCTCGGCAAGGCGCTTGGCCTCCTGAGCCTTTCTCTCTTCTTCCTCGGCCTTTTCTTTGGCCAGCCGCTCTTCCTTCTCCTTGATGGCGGCAAGCTCTGCGGCGCTGGGCACCAGCGTCACCTTACCGTCAATATAAGAATTGATGTCGCGGATCTCGTTGGCCAGGGTGAGGCACTCCAAAACGAGGTTGACCTCCTCTTCTTCCAGCGTGCCCGACACGGTCTTTTCGATGCCGTGCTCCGCCAAAAGAGCAATGAGCTCCTTGGTCTTCCTATTGATTTCTTTGGCAAAACTGTTAATTTTGACTTTCTTAAATTCTCCAGCCATGAAAATCCCTCCGTTACTCGCTTTATGATTTGTGCTTTATGATTCTTTCGTTTTTTGGGCCTGCAGTGCGTCATAT
>JAZNGI010000197.1:0-3273 GCA_045576375.1 Eubacteriales bacterium | reverse complement strand
GCTCTGTAGCTGGGTGTAAAAATCAACGTAGTTACGGTGTTGGTGGTGTTTGGTATTGTGGCAACCATAAACCCAAATAAGATTGGATGATAATAAGATATGAGAGAATCCATTCTCTCATATCTTTTTTTGTGCCTTAATTTCCTTTTGCAAGGTTTCAAAAAGGAACTCTATATCATTTTTGACAACTTCTCTCTTTCGCTCTAAATCTTGTAAGGTTTCATTCATATCGTGTCCGCTCCTTTCGTTTACTTTGCAATAAATATGAAGGATATTTTTTGCAAATGGCCGTCGGCAGACCTTACTGACTTGCATGCAAGTCGTAGTAAGTCATATTTCTGCGAAATAAAACCAGTTTTAGCATACTGATTTTATGGAGCAGAGATATGACCTTACTTAAAAATTTCCGCAGGCTACCACAAAATTTTTAAGTAAGGTTAAAACGGCGACACCTTTTCCTTTCGTGTGTGTTGCCGTTCCTTTGCTCTCGCACATTAAGAGCAAAGGAGGTATTTTGATATGAGCAGTTATGCCATAATGCGATTTGCAAAATACAAGGTGGGGTCTGTGGCGAAAATAGAACGACACCAGAAACACCGAGAGCGATTAAAATATCGCAAACACCCCGAACGAGAAACCGAGAACCATACTTGGCAAAGAGGCGAACGAACAATGACACGAACTATAAAAAAGGCAATTAAAGAACAGGAGCAGAATACGGGGCGAAAAGTCCGCAAGGATGCGAATGTGCTTTGCGAATTAGTTTTGACATTCTCGCCCGATATGGAAGATAAAATCAATTTGCCCGAATGGATAAAGGCGAACTTTGGTTGGGTTCGTGACACCTTTGGAAAAGGAAAGATGATACGGGCGGATTTAAATAGAGATGAATCTACAACCCATTTACACTGCTTTGTGATAATGACCGATGAAAATGGGCGGTTTAATTCTTCACGATTCTTCAACAAGAAAAGTCAGGTCATTGCCTTACAAGACAGTTATGCAAAGGCGATGAAACCCTTTGGGCTTGAAAGAGGACAGAGCAAAGACCAAACGGGAGCAGTACACCAAACTCTCAAAGAGTGGAGGCAAGCAGAAAGCGAACGGTTAGAAAGGGAACTCCAAGAAATGACAGAGGGCATTTTTGCGGAGGACAAGAAACACACCGCCCAACCCCTTGAAAATGATATTTTTGATGACTTGCGATAAGGGAGGTTGTTGTGGTGATGTCGGCTGTAGATATAATTGCCTTTGAAAAAGAATGCGAACGGTTGAATGTGGAGCGGTATCAAAAAGCACTCCGTATTACAGAAATAATGCGGTTGTTTAGTTGCACATATACGGAGGCAGAGGGCATTTATTACATAGAAAAACACACCACAAAACACACACCGCCATTTTAAGTTGTTTTTTAGTTGTTTTTAGGTGTGTAAAAAACACACTAAATCTAAACAAATCCCAAAAGACAAGGCACTCACCGAAAATGGCGAGTGCCTTAAAAATCCTTTATTTATGCGGTTTTTTGCTTATTTGAAGTATCTGTTGAGGAGTCCCTCAAATGCCTTGCCGTGTCGAGCTTCGTCGCGGGCCATTTCGTGGACGGTGTCGTGGATGGCGTCCAGGTTGAGCTCTTTTGCCAGCTTGGCCAGCTCGAACTTGCCGGCGGTGGCGCCGTTTTCGGCATCCACGCGGACTCTCAGGTTCTCCTTGGTGCTGTCGCAAACCACTTCCCCCAAAAGCTCGGCAAACTTTGCGGCGTGCTCGGCTTCTTCAAAGGCGGCCTTTTCCCAGTACAGGCCGATCTCGGGATAGCCCTCACGGTGAGCCACTCTGGCCATTGCCAGGTACATTCCCACCTCACAGCACTCGCCGTTGAAGTTTTCTCTCAGACCGTCGATAATTCTCTGATCTACGCCCTTGGCAACGCCCACCACGTGCTCTGCCGCCCAGGTCTTTTCCTCGGTCTGCTCACGGAATTTCTCCGCGGGAGCCTTGCAGATGGGGCACTTCTCGGGAGCGCTGTCTCCCTCGTGAACGTAACCGCAGATGGTGCATACAAACTTTTTCATTTTCATTTCCTCCTATATGGTTTCATTTGTTTTTTCTTTGGTCAAGCAATCTTTACAGCTTCCGTAGACGATGTAGATGCTGGTTTGGGAAGCAAAGCCTGCCTTGGCCGCGCGCTCTGCGGCGGGATCCCCCTCCATGAGCAGATCCAGGATCTTTTTGCAGTGCTGACAGTGGAGGTGGATGTGGGGAGCCGTGTCGCCGTCGAAGTGCTCGAATCCGTCGCCTACCGAAAGGGCCAGGATCTGACCGCTTTCCCGGAGAGCACTGAGATTGCGATACACCGTTCCCAGGCTGATGTTGGGCAGGACCTCCCGAACCTTCTCGTAAACCGCCGAGGCCGTGGGGTGTGTTTTCATTCCCTTTAACACCTGCAAGATGGCTTCCCGCTGTTTCGAGTAGTTTTTCATTGTGTCCTCGCAAAAATCAGTAATGATTACTGTTTTTATTATACTTGTTTTTTTCCGTTTGTCAAGGGGTTTTTGAAAAAAATCTCGATTTTTGTTTTTTTCTTTTGATTGGGGGCGGGAGAAAAAAGAAAACCTCGGTTGCGGCAGAGGCGCAACCGAGGGGGCAAAAATTACCCATCTTTCAACAAGGCTTCCAGGGATGCCATGGTTTGGGCATCGGGGGTGGGAAGGTGAGCAAAGGGGAAGGGGATCCCCATTTGATCGTATTTGACCTGGCAGAGCTTTTTGAAGGGGAGAAGCTCGATTTGATCCACACAAGGGTGGGCGTGAGCCAGGGCTTTGAGAGAGAGCACGTCTTGCTCGCTGTCGTTGAGGGTGGGAATGATCACCCGACGGAGGGTGGTGGGGACGGCTTTTTCGTTGAGCGTCCCAAGAAAACCCAACACGCCTTGCAAAGAGGTGCCCACGTGGGCGCGGTAGAGCTCCTCGGAGTCGTATTTCACGTCCAGGAGCACGCGGTCGGTGTAGGACAGAAGAAGCTCTACGTCCGGGCCGTACCGACAGCCCGAGGTGTCAAGACAGGTGTGCACGTTTTCTTCCCGACAGAGGCGGAAGATCTCGGCGGCAAATTCCGCTTGCATCAGCGGCTCGCCCCCCGAGAGAGTGATGCCCCCTTGGGCGCCGAAATATTCACGAAAACGCAGGGCTTTTTCCACCACCGCCTCGGCGGAGAATTCCTGACCTCCTTGGGGGTCGCGGGTGTCGGGATTGTGGCAGCAGCCGCAACGCAACGGAC
>JAZNGI010000196.1:0-1528 GCA_045576375.1 Eubacteriales bacterium | reverse complement strand
CTGGCGGCAGGCGCCTTTATTCCTCTCTTGGGATGGGAGCTGAACCCCATGTTCGGCGCGGCGGCAATGAGTCTTTCCAGCTTCTGCGTGGTAACCAACGCTTTGCGGCTGAATGCCGTGAAGCTTTACGATCCTTCTCGGGATCGGAAAAGAAATGTGAAAAAGGAGAAAACGAAAATGGAAAAAACCTTGATGATCGAAGGAATGATGTGTCCCCATTGCGAGGCAAGAGTGAAGAAAGCGCTGGAAGCCATCGACGGCGTGGAAAGCGCCGTGGCAAGCCATGAGAAGAAGAGCGCCGTGGTCACTTTGAGCAAAGACGTTTCCCACGAGACGCTGAAGAACGCCGTGGAAGCTCAGGATTACAAGGTACTGGAAGTTAAATAAGCAACGTCCTCCCGAGAACGTGCGGGAGGACGACCTTTTTTCCTCAAAGTTCTTGCAAAACCTCAAGAGACTTGTTATAATGTTTTTACGATGAAAAGAAAGGAAACGGGAATGAACACAAACCAAAGGAAGGATCCGCCCGCCTCATCTGAAAATCTGCAAGGCCGAACCGAAGGAGCATCGGAGAGTTCGTTGGAGCACAGAGCCTTCATATACACCACGGAGGAATGCTTCGAAGAGCTCCGTCAGCTCCTGTCTTCCTTGGAGAAGCTTCGTTGGGAACGTGCCCTGGGCGATCCCCTTTTGATCTATGACTCCAAGCAGATCGGCGGCATATTCAAGAACCGCCTTTTGGTGAAGATCACCCCTTCCTCTTTGAAGCTACTGGCACCCACGGCCTATTGCATTCCCTACAGAGGGTGCAAGGAAATGCTTTTGGTGGAGAGCCGCGATCCCGAGTTTCTCAAGGATCTGTTTGAAGCCACCGCCAAGGAGATTCCCGCAAAAAGGAAAATCCCCGAGGATCGCTGATATTTTGTTGGCTCTGTCGGATAAAAAAGTTTCCCGCTCGTCAGCCGTTGGCTTTGAGCGGGAATTTTCCTTATGCTTTCTTTTGAGGGCCGCGCCGAACCTTCTTCACGAATTTTTGAAATTCCATTGCTCGATCAAGGTTTCCCGTGATCTTCAACCGTTCTTCCTTCAGAGCGCGCTCCACTCCCAGCCGTCCGCTGAACACCTTGCAAAAATCCTCGGCGCTTGCCCAGAGGATCCCGTCGTTATCGTGATAATCGTAGGGCTCCACAAGGATCTTGTGATCCTTCACCTCCACGTAGCAAATGCCGCCCGCGTCCTCGTCGGTAATGTTTAACTGGAGGGCAAGATGTCCCTCGATTTCTTGGACGGTTTCAAATTTAATGCTCTTTTTAATTTTTTCAAACGCTTCAAAAAATGTCATTTTCTCTTCATCCTTTCCTTTTGATGGATGTATTCTACCATTTTTTACCTGTTTTGTCAAGGAAAAAAAGAAGGTTTCTCGGGTAAGAAATCCCGCATTTTGGGAATCCTTAATGGTAGAAACACATTTTAAAGGAGGAAACTATGGTAGAACAAGACACCGTGCGTTTGTTAAGGGAGTGTGACC
>JAZNGI010000195.1:0-7892 GCA_045576375.1 Eubacteriales bacterium | reverse complement strand
AAACAATCGCCGCCCCCACCGCCGCGGCGCCCCGGGGATGAATACTACAACAAATAAACAAAACCGTTTCAAACTAAGATAAAAAAAGCCCCCTCCTATGGTGAACAAAAAACCATAGGAGGGAATTTTTATGCCGTCCGTACACAACGGCACCAAACCGTCTGCGGGGCGTTTTCAATTCTTTTGGGAAAAATACGTTCGGATGGCTTTGGCATCCCGAGGGCTGATGCCTTCCACGGCGCTCAATTGTTCTTCATCGGCCAGGGAAACGGCGCTAAGAGAACGGAATTGCTTCAGCAGGGCTTTGGCCTTTTGAGGGCCGATGCCCGCAATACGCTCCAGGGACGAAGTTTTCACCGTTTTTCTGCGCTTTGCATCCATGCGGGAAAAGGTGAAGCGGTGCACCTCTTCCTGAATGCGCCAAACGAAGTGGAAAAGCGCCGCTTGCTTAGCAATGGAGATCTCCGAAACGCCGTCGGTGAGGCAACGGGTCTTATGAAAAGAATCCTTCACCATTCCGAAAACGGGAATGGAAAGTCCGTGGGAGCGCAGGGCATTTTTCACGGCGTTCACCTGACCCACGCCGCCGTCGGCCAGAATAAGATCCGGCAGAGCCCGAAACCCCTCATCCCCCTCCTTTGCCCTTGCCAGGCGGCGAGAATACGCCTCCTCCATGGCGCCTACGTCATCCCGATGGGGAGAACGGATATTGAAAAGCTTATATTCCTTTTTTGCAAATTTTCCATCCAAAAGGCAAATGATTCCCGCGGTGATATGCTCGTCCCCGCTGTTGGAAATGTCAATGGCTTCCACGCGGGCAGGAAGGGCACGAAGAGAAAGAAGGGAGCGCAGCTCCTCCAAAACGGAGGCGTTTTTCTCCATCACGGCTCTGCGGTGGGCGGTGGCCTCCGCAGCGTTTTCTCCCGCCAGCTCCACCAGGCGCTTGCCGTCTCCCCGTTCGGGAACGGAAAGCTTCACTTTGGATCCGCTTAACTCGGACAGATGCCGGGCGCAAACGGTGTCCTCCTTATCGTAAAGACGCCAGTCAAACAACAGTTGACGGGGAACGGAGGAATCCGCGTGATAGAGCATCGCCGCCATGGAGGTGAAGCTTTCGGGGCTCACGATCTCATCGGAGCTGAAATGATACAGACGGGAATCGATCAGCCTGCCCCCGCGGATCATCAGTTGGCACACACAGCTTCCCAGATCGTCGGCGTATAGGCCGAACGCATCCGCTTCAAAGGAAGGATCTCTGACGATCTGCTGCTTTTTGCCCAGCTTTTCCAAAGAGCGAATGCAATCCCGAAGCTTTGCCGCCCGCTCGAATTCCATATTCTCACTTGCCACCTGCATTTCTTTGGCAAGCCTTTGGGCCACTTCTTTATGATCCTCCTTTAAAAACAGGATCACTTGACGAATGCGCTGTTCATACTCGTCGGGAGAAACCTTTCCCGTGCAAACACCGGTGCATCTGCCCATGTGATAGTACAAGCAAGGGCGCTCCTTGCCGATATCGGCGGGAAAACGCTTCTTACAAACGGGAAGAGAAAACAGGGCGTTGGCCGTGTCGATGATGATGTTTGCCGCGCTTTGGGAGCTGTAGGGGCCGAAATACTTGTCTTTGCCGCTCTTTCTCTGCCTTGTCACACTCAGGCGGGGATAGCTCTCTCCCGTGGACAGGCGGATATAGGGATAGTTCTTATCATCCTTGAGCTTAATGTTATATTTGGGCTTATGAAGCTTGATCAGCTCGTTTTCCAAGATCAGAGCCTCTGCCTCTGTTTGGGTGTAGATACAGGAGAAATCACGAATGACGCTGACCAGCTTTTCGGTTTTAACGTTATGGCGCTCTGAGAATTGAAAATAGCTCATTACGCGATTTTTCAAAGCCTTGGATTTGCCCACGTAGATCACGTTGCCCGAATGATCCTTCATCAGATAGATCCCGGGGCACAGGGGCAACAGCTTGGCCTTCTCCAAAAGACCTTTTCTGATCTCTACAAGGTCCTCCCGCATCGTTTTCTCCTTTCGATAAAAAGATACCGCCTTTTCGTTGAAACAAAAAGGCGGCAAAAACAATAACCGATCTTATTCTCCAAAACCTGTCATCACAAGGTTAGCAAGACCCTCCAAGGCATCTGCCTCGTCGGCACCGTCGGCAATGATGGTGACCTGAGTACCCTTGGTGATTCCCAGGGACAAAACGCCCAGCAGGCTTTTGGCGTTGGCGCGTCTGTCGTCGCACTCAACCCAAAGGAAGCTCTTGTAAGTGTTTGCTTTCTGGATAAAATAAGTGGCGGGACGAGCGTGGAGCCCGACGCTGTTGGTAACGGTGATCTTCTTGGAAATCATGGATTTATCCCTTCTTAATCAATACAATCATTTTACTCATATTAACATACAGTATTATAACAATTTGAAAAGAAAAATGCAAGACGAAAACAGAAAAAAAAGCTCGCCTACCAATAAATTGTCGTTTTGCACACTTTTTGACAAACACGAAATGAGATTATGTGAATAATCACAACATCACACGGTGGAAACGGCGCTTACCGTGACAAGAAAAATTTGATCGCCGAAGCGAAGGGAAAGCTCCCTTCCCGAGGCAAGCACGGTATCGGAAGAAATCACAAAGCCTTCCTCCGTGGGACCTGCGTAGACCAAAGCAGTACAAACGAGGGATTCTTTTCCGTCAGAGGAGGTTTTCTCAAGGGCGCTGACAGTCCCCAGGGAAATGCCCTTGGGCGTGAAAAGCTCGGTGCCTTCCTGCAATTGAGCAATGAGAGAGGCATCTTCGGTTTCAAAATGAAACAAGACCTGCTCTACCTCGCCGTTTGCGCCAAAGAGATTGGCCAACTGAGTTTTGGCGATAAAAGCGCCGCCGATCACAAGGATCAGAATTAAAATAAAGCAATCTAAACTGTTGAACCGCCGTTTCTGATGATTCATTGCAAGGTTCCTCCTTCCGATTTTCCCCGTCCCGGGTCATTTGCGGCAATATCTCCCACGGCGCACAGCAATCCGCACATCAGCCAAAAGCATCCGAACACCGAGGCGTGATCGGTAAACCCGGCCGTGACACCTCGCAAGAGAAGGACCCCCGCCGAGAGCAACAGCCCCAAAACCAAGCGGGAAGATGCCTCACGGCCCGCAAAAACAAAGGCTGCGGCACATTTACGATAGAAAAACACGAGCACCGCCCCGAACACCAGGCAGCCCACCACTCCGAAACGGTAGAGAAAATCTCCCCAAAAATTCAGATCCGCGGGTTCTCTCCTCCAAGCACCGAAAAGCACTTGGAACCAATCTCTGCTAAACACCGTGCCGATCACTTCCGTTTGCTCGTTCCACGTGTTGGAAAGCAAGGCGGGGACATCCCGAAATAGCTGATAGAAGGTATCGGGAGAGAAAAGGAACACTGCGGCCGCCACCACGGCCAAGCCGATATAAACGGGGATCATCCGCTTTCCCAAAAGAAGAGCGAGCACCACCAGGGATACCGCCAGACAGAAAATGGCTCCGGGTGACTGACTGAAAAGCAAAGTGCACAAGCCCATGGCAAGGCCCGCAAAACGAAAGAGCTTCATTGCGCCGTTGTTCAAAACCGCTGCAGCAGCCACGGGAAGAAGCATCATCACAATCTCCAAAGGAACCTGATAGCCCATTTCCTCAATGGAAAACCATTGAGAGAACCGGTGGATCCAAGGAGTGAGATTCCAATCGAAAAGCTTGCCCGCAAAAAAGAGCGCGCCGAAGAAAAACAGCTCCCAAACAAATATGGAGAAGATTCGCTTGGCTTGTTCAACGGTTTTGACCATTTTACTGAACAAAAAGTAGATCACCGCGCCCAGGCAAACCACAGGCCATCGGGAAAGCCCAAAGGGAATTCCGCTTGCCCAAAGCAGGAAGAGAAAGAGCGCAAAGATATCCGCAGGCTCCACACGAACCACCCGTTTGCCCCGAATCAGCTTGAACAAAAAGGCAACAAGCACCGCCAAGGAAAGACAAAGAAGAGTCTCCGGCCCAAGGAAGCTAAAAAGAAGCGCGATAAGAGAAAGCCCGAACTCCGGTTTATAAAGGATCTGCAAAAGCAGAATCAACAACAAAACTCCCGCCGCGATCCGCAAAGGGGAAACGATCCAGGAAAGCAAGCCCAGCACCACTCCCGCAAACAACGAGAAACGCCCCCCTTGGGGATACTCCCCTTTCCGATCCAGCTCATCCCTGCGATAGGAGACCAGGCCGTGGATCCAAACAGAGGCAAACAAAGAGGTGCTTAACGCTTCGTGCCACAGAGAGCGGGACAGCATTAGGGGCAAGGCACCCACAACCACAGCCAGGCTGAGAGCCAGTTGTGTTACCGCGGCAGTGGGAACGATTTCCCGGGAAAACAAGCGGAAAAGGGTAAAAGCGGCACAAAGAAAGCCAAAGCACAAAATTCCCACCGCAGTGGCTCTGACTCTGGTTTTTAAAAAACGGTCGAGAAAACAGGAAAGCCACTTGTTCAGCGCAAAATTCTCCCACAGAGAAGCGATTTTCATTTTCAGCTTCATTCTGCCCGCAACACCCGGAAGCATTCGGGAAAAAAGCGTGCCGAAAAAGCCCGCGGACAAACGGCTTCGATCATTTTTTCCCCAATCCGCGGGAGACTTCCTTTTCAAAACGAAAACACGTTTTTTTTCATTGGATCGCCGTTCCAACACCGTTCCTCCTTTCCCTTCACTTGAGAAGATCGGGGCGTTTTTTTAACGTCATAGCCAAGGCCTGTTCTCTTCTCCAGCGGCGAATGAGCTCGTGGTTTCCGCTCAGAAGCACCTCGGGCACCCGTTGGCCGTGAAACTCCACGGGGCGGGTATACTGGGGATATTCCAGCAACCCCTCGGAGAAGGTTTCGTTTTCGTAACACTCGCTGTCACTGAGAACGCCGTCCACCAAACGGGACACGCAATCCACAACGATGGCCGCCGCCAATTCACCGCCCGTGAGCACGTAATCCCCGATGGAAAGTTCCTCATCCACGATCTCGTCGATGACCCGTTGATCCACGCCCTCGTAATGGCCGCACAGAAGGATCAAATGGCCTCGGTCACGATAGGAATAGGCCTTTTGCTGAGTGAGAGTCTCTCCCTTGGGAGAAAGATACACCGTGAGGGGCTTTGTTTTCAGGGGAGAAGTGATGGCCTCCCAGCAACGGTAGATGGGCTCGGGGCCCATCAGCATCCCTTTGCCGCCGCCGTAGGGCGTATCGTCCACCCTGCGATGCTTATCGGTAGAGTAATCACGGATATTATGAAAATTCACGGTAATTTTTCCCGCGGCTCTTGCCCGCCCGATGATGCTGGAATTAAGACACTGATCCATCATTTCGGGGAACAGGGTCATAACGTCGAAAACCATTTATCCTTCCGCCTTATCAAATAATCCCAAAGGAACCTTCACAAAGATCCCCCGTTCAAGATCCACTTTTTTCAAAAACTCCTTCACCGCAGGGAAATACTCCTCCCTGCCGCCCAGATCCACGACATACAGATCGCCGGCGCCGCGGTTGACCACGTCCTTTACCGTGCCCAGCACCTTGCCGCTTTCTTCTTCAATGAGAGGAAGCCCGATCAGATCGCTGATGAAAACACGCCCCTTCTCCACCACCAGATCCTCTCTGCGCACATAGAGAATGCGGTTTTTATAGGTTCTGGCAGTTTCGGGATCATCAATTCCTTCCAGCTTGAGCAAAAGAAATTTCCCGTGCGGACGCATGGAGCGAAGGGAGATGCCACGCTCCCCCTGAGGATCAAAAAAGAATTCCTTCACCTTGCGCAGGGCTTCCGCCCCGTCACACCAGTGCTCAAATTTCACTTCGCCCACGATTCCGTGGACGTTGAGAATCTTTCCTGCTTGCAAAAATTGCTGTTTCATCTTCCGTTTCCTTACATTTCCTTTTAAAATCGGTCACTTTTTGCCCCCTCCCCGAATACAATAGAAACATACCAAACGAAAAGGGAGTCGTGATATGAAAGATTTGTCCAAAACCGTCGGCATTGCGGTTTCCACCTTCGGCCTGGGGATCCTGCTGGCCTTTTTCCTGCCCGATCCCGTGCTGATCGTGATGGAGGCGGCGGTGATCGTGACCGCCGGGATCCTCTTTATAAAAGACTGAAAAGGAGGGCTAGGCATGAAGATCGTTGTGATTCGTTCCCCCAAATGCTTGCGGGGGATCTTAAAAAAGCTGTTCGGCTCAAAAAAAACAAAATAGACCATTGAATATTATAGCAAACAAAGCCAGAGATTGCAACAAATATTTTTCTCGCTGCTTTTGCAAAGGCGTTTTTTTACGAGAAAACACCTTGATTTATAGAGAAAAATAAAGTAAAATGATAAGAAAGAATGAAAAAAAGGATGTACGCCATGGAAAAAGATCTTCTTCAGGTTCTGCAGAGCAAGCGAGGTGAGCTATCTAAGTCACAAAAGCGGATCGCAGATTTCGTTTTGGCCAATTACGATCGGGTGTCTTACATGACGGCGGCAAAGCTGGCCCGCGCGGCGGAGGTGAGCGAATCCACGGTGGTTCGTTTTGCCATGGAGCTGGGCTTCGAGAAATATCCCGATTTTATCCGCTGTCTGAAGGAAGTGGCCCGCAGAAAGCTCACCCCCAATCAGCGCATTCGTCTTGCCAACGAGCACATCTCCGATTCCCGACTGATCGAAAGCGTGCTCTGCTCGGACATTGAGCGGATCAAGTTCACGCTGGAGCACGTTCATCGGGAGGATTTCTATCGGGCGGCACAGATGATCTGCCGTGCGGATGCGGTGTATATTCTCGGCGTGCGAAGCTCCTCCGCTCTCGCCACTTTTTTGGGATACTATTTGGAGTTGTTTTTCGCCAACGTGAAGCTGATCACTTCGGCAGGAGGCTCTCAGCTCCCCGAGCAGATGATCCACGTAAGCGAGCGGGACACGGTGATCGCCATCAGTTACCCCCGATACGCCAAGAGCATCAGCAACGCGGCGGCATACGCGAAAGAGAAAAACGCCAGGCTCGTTGCCGTGACCGACAGCGCCGACTCCCCCATCGGTAGGCTGGCCGACGTGAAGCTTTTGGCACAAAGCGACATGGTATCCTTTGCAGACAGTTTGGTGGCCCCACTGTCGGTGCTGAACGCTCTGGTGGCCGTGATCGGAAATATGAGAGAGGAAACCGTTTCCCACTCCTTTGAGCTTTTGGAGCAGATGTGGGACGAGTATGACGTGTATGACGACATCCACAATTGAGATTGCCGTGATCGGCGGAGGACCCGCGGGGCTGATCGCCGCCGAGGCCGCTTCCCGCGATCCCCGGGCAAAAATTACGGTGCTGGAAAAAAACAACCGTTGCGGTAAAAAACTGCTCATTACGGGCAAGGGTCGGTGCAACCTCACCAACAACTGCGAAATTACAGAATTTATCCCCAACGTGGTGAGAGGCGGCAAATTCCTCTATTCTGCCCTCCACAGCTTATCCCCCGCTGAAACGATGGCATATTTTGAAGCCCTGGGCGTTCCCCTGAAAACGGAACGGGGGCGGAGAGTGTTTCCCGTTTCCGATCGGGCGATGGACGTTCGGGATGCTCTTTGCCGCGCCCTGGAACAGAAAAGCAACGTGAAGATCCTACACGAGCGGGTCAAGGCGCTGGAACGGGACGAGGAAGGGTTTCTCGTCACCACCGAAAACCGCGCCCTTCGGTTTCAGAAGGTGATCCTGGCCACCGGGGGGATGAGCTACCCTCGCACGGGATCCACGGGAGACGGATACCGCTTGGCAAAAAAACTGGGACACACCGTGGAGCCGCCTTTGGCCTCTCTGGTGCCTCTGGTGTGCGAAGGGAGCGTTTGTCGTGCCCTGGAGGGGCTCTCTC
>JAZNGI010000194.1:0-4285 GCA_045576375.1 Eubacteriales bacterium | reverse complement strand
CCCCCGTTGTCCTTCGTGCCGAAGGGCTTGAGAAACAAAAATTCCTCCGCGCCGTTTTTTATCACCAATTGATTTCGTCCGCGGGAGGAAGCCACCAGAGCGCAGTTTTTTCCGGGATATAAAAAGTGTTTTTCCTCCCCGACAACGGCGCGCTTGGCAACCTCGTTTCGATAGACACGAGGGGGTCTCTCGTTTCGTTCTTCTTTTTTTAAGATCACGGCATCCACGGGGATCTTTTCTTCCAAAAGAACGCTCGCAGCTCTCATTGATAACTCTTTACTAAAGCGCTTTACAAAAACGTCTTTTTGAAGCAAATTGGTCATTGCCACGATGCTCATTCCCAAGTGATGGGTCATATAGCTTTTCACAATGGCGCTTCCGCCCGTACGGGACAAATTACAGTCAAGAGCCTCATAAAAACCGTATTTCCCGTACATTCCGCATTTTGTCATCCGCCGCAAATTGGAAAGAACAGCGGTTGGATTTGCCCTCAGCATCAAAAAGGAGGAATAGGGACTGATGACCAAGGTGGACTCCGTTTCTCTTTTTAAACGCAAAGCCGGCACACCGAAGGCACGGTATTGATAGTTCATATTGGAATCAAAGGCAAAAAACCCGCTTTCGCTGACACCGAAAAGATTACGCTCCTGATAAGAATAGGCTCTTTGCTCCCGATAAGCAAAATACAGGGATTCGCTTTCAAAGCTGTTTTTAAAAACCGGAAGCAAAAGCGTGGGCATAAAGTATTCAAAGCAGGTGCCCGTCCAGGACAGAGCGCCGATGTGATGCTTGGTTTCGCCGAGATTTCTCCCCAGGCGGTACCAATGAGACGGAGGAACGATGCCTTTTGCCACGCAGTAGTAGCTGGTAAGTCGGGCCTCGCTCATATACATATCGTAGTGATTGTCATCCGCACGGTTGATTTCACAATTATAGCCGATGAAGAACAGATTCTTCTTTGAATCGAACAGAAAATCAAATTGCATTTGCTCCAGGATCTGTTCAATTCTTTTGATTACACGCTCCATGCGCCCGTCTTCGTAGGCGTATTCCCTCAACCCGTTTTTTAACGCAACCAACGCCACGGCAAGATTGCCGCTGTCCACCGTGGAAACGTATTTGGTTCCGATGGGGGCAAGGGTAACGGTGTCGTACCAATTGTAAAGATTGCCTCTGTACTTTTCCAGCCGTTCCACGGTCTGAAGGGTGTCCGTCAGCCTTTTGGTTAACTGACGGGTGGAAATTAAGGCAAGGTCCCTTGCGCACAGAAGACTGAGAAGGTAAAGCCCGATATTCGTGGGGGAGCAGCGCATCGCCGTGGATTCGCAAGGCGAGACGCTGATGTTATCCGGGGGGAGAAAGTTTCCTTTGGCATTCACGTTTTGCTCAAAGAATAAAAAGCTGTCGCTCAGATATTTTTTCAACTCTCCCCTCTCTCTTTTTCCCAATGAAACGGAGGGCTTGTTTTCTTTTGAGAGCCAATAAGAAAGCAGGGGATAAATAAACCAAAACAGTCCGAAGAGTCGGGCAGGTCGTTCGACGCTGAGGAGCAGAAGAGCCAGTCCGAAAATCAAGGAAAACAAATTCTTCCTCAGGTGGGACAACAAAGTGACGGAGTTTTTCAGGGAAGAAAACGTGGTCCATTCCAATAATTTCGTTTTTGAAACGCAAAGGCGCCAAAGGGAGCGGATCGCGGCATCAAGAGAGGTATAAGCGTCGCTCGCCGTTGAAAAACATTGTTTCAAGAAATTCAAAAATTGGCTCCATACTCCCCCCAGCACTTTGGAATGAAACTTTCTGGACACTTTTTTCCATTCTCCCGAACCCAGGGTGGAAAGAAGGGTAAGGGCCACGGGAAGGAGAAAAGGAAGTAAGGCTAAAAATGCGCTTCGCCAGGCCATTCTTCCGTTCATGGTCAAGGTGAGAGCCAGAATAGCACAGGTGAACACGGGAAGAAGATCCGTGAGAAGATTATCCCACAGAGCGAAGCGAAAGGGCAAAATTATGGGATTTGAAACCTTTTTTCCGTTTTTATTCGGCACCTTCTTCAAGGCGAAAACGGCGGATTGAACGTCCCCTCGGATCCATCGGTGTCTACGCTGTTCAAAGGAGATGGTATCGGCGGGAACACCGTCGGTAAAGAATTCTTCCCTAAGATATCCACAGTTGAGCCGAGATCCTTCCAGAATGTCATGGCTCAAAACGAGACCGTCGGGAAAGGCGTCGGAACAAACCAGACGATAGGCACTTAAGTCAATAATTCCTTTTCCGCAAAACATTCCCACACCGTAAACATCCTGGTAGGAATCAAAGCAGGCGCTGTGATAGGGCTCTCTCCCCCCTGCCCCGCTTTGAAGAACACTAAAAGGTGTGGAGTGAAAGGAGCGAAGCGCGGTGCCCACGGCAGGCTGAAGGATTCCGTGGCCACTCACCACCAAAGGTGTCCCTTTCACTTTTTTGATCACGGGGCGATTCAAGGGATGGAGCATCGCACCGATGAGAGAATAAATGCGCCGAAAACCCATGGAGGTGTCGCTGTCCAAGGTGACAAGATAACGAATGTTGCCGCCGTCCAGTTGATCCCCGATGATTCGGGCGGCTCGACACTCCTGCGTAACGTCACGGGCAAATTCCAAAATGGCCCCTCTTTTTCTTTCCTTGCCGCAATACAATCCTTCCGTGGGAGCAAATTCCCGTTCTCTCAAATAGCAAAAAAAGCCGCCGCCGTATTTCAAATTGAGACGCTCGCAACAAAGGGTAACTTGTCGGATCAACGCGGAATCGGAGGAGGTTTGTTTTTTCTCAGCCGGCTTTAGATCGGCAATGATGCCAAAATACAGATTTTGATCCCGAATTTGCTTGGGGAACTGAGACAAAAAAAGCAGTTCCAGCTTCTCAAAGGCCTCGTCCACGGATTTTACGGTGGAAAACAGCTCCGTAACACAGACACAGGTGCGCGCGTTTTCGGGGCATTTTTCTATTTTTATTTTTAAAATGGGGCGAGGCCGAACCAGCACGGAAACGAAGAATCGAATTAAAACCGTTGAAGCTCGGAACAGACCGGGAAGAAGCAAAATAACGGCTGTTATCCATAAAAAGAGACGGTTTCTGTCAAAGAGAAAAAACGCTCCGCCTATGGAAATAACGATCCAAAGAAGCATCAGACAAGGAAGAAAATAATGACCGTTCTTTTGATTAAACAAAACAGAATCGGGAGTGGAACGCTTCCCGTCTGCTTGTTTTAACACCTCTTCCCATGCATCGGTAGCGCTTAATTTTCTCTTTTTTGCATACTTTTGCAAGCTTCTTCGGTATTCCTCCTGGGATTGGCGGTCCATGGAAGGATACGTGCCGGAAGGATCGCAACGAAGGAGGCGTTCTAACGGAGAAAAGCCGTTGATGTAGCCGGAATGGTCAAAATCCAGACAAAAGCGAAGAGAAGTGAAGAGCTCCTTGGCAGGGCCGTTATCAAACTGACACAGTTCTGCTATAAGGATCAGAAGGCAAAACAATAATGTCGTGGGAATTCGACGGATCTGTTTGTCCGTGAGAGCATCGTGTCGGCACAGAACCTCGTAAAGGGATTCCACGGCTTCCTTATTCACCACTCCCCCGGACGCTTCCAATAACTTCAGGCAGGCACTGCAAAGATTGGACGGGAGCTTGTTTGCCGAGGACTCAATGATCTGTGCGCACTGCTCCACCAAGTAAGAATTGTCACAGATCCAATCCGTGACAGCGCTCTTAGCACCATTGGCATCACAATGACTAAGGGTGTAGGACCGCACGGTCTTTACCACACGATCCAGATGGGGCTTAATGAGAAGCTCTTCTTTTCTTTCGTTTTCGACGGGAAGTTGTCGGATCAAGCGCTCTTTAATAGAAGTTTTATCCACGGTTTTCCTCCGGATTTGATAGAAATATTCGGTATTAGTATCATCTTGCAATCCGTCAAATATTCACCATTTTTTCCGAAATGAAGTTGACGAAAAATAAGCAATATGGTATAATAAAGTGATATATAAAAATTGAGGAAATATGGATCAGAGCATGGATTTTATCAATAAGAAAATTTATATAGAGACCTACGGTTGTCAGCAAAATGAAGCAGACAGCGAACGGATCGCGGGAATTGCCGGGAAAATCGGTTTTTCTCAGACGGAAAACGCCGACCAAGCTGATCTGATCGTTATCAACACCTGCGCAATCAGAGAACACGCAGAACTCAAGGCCCTTTCCAACACCGGACGCTTTAAGCATCTGAAGGCAAAAAAGCCCTCCCTTC
>JAZNGI010000193.1:0-3938 GCA_045576375.1 Eubacteriales bacterium | reverse complement strand
CCACCGTTGGGGCAAACCCATGGCGGCACTTCTGGGTGCATTCATGGCACAGAAGAATTTGAAGGTTGCCGCTATCGGCGGCAAAGACTCCATGAGCGGAAGCTTCGAGGATCTGGACGTTCCTCCCACTCTGGTGAGCTTCGCCGTGACCACGGGCAAGACCCAAGACGCGGTGAGCCCCGAGTTTAAAAAAGCGGGCAACAAGGTGGTTCTTCTCACCCCCGAGACCGATGAGAACGCTCTTCCCAAGGCAGAGAGCCTCATTTCCAATATGAAGCTGGTCACCGAGCTTCTCAGAAGCGGCAAGGCCGTTTCCTGCTACACTCCCGGCATGGGCGGTATCGGAGAAGCCGTGATGAAGATGGCCATGGGCAACGGCTTTGGCTTTGCCTTTGGCGGCGATCTTTCTCTTGATGCTCTCTTTGGTTACGCCTACGGCTCCTTCCTCCTGGAAATGAGCGAGGACAGCCAAATCGGCACCCTCGTGGGCGAGGTCACTCAAAACAACGCCTTCACCTACGCTGACGAGAGCCTCTGCTTAGATCAAGTGTTCAAGGAATACGAGGACAAGCTGGAAAGCGTGTATAACTGCAACATTGCTCCCGCGCTGACCCCCGTGGAGAATTTCAGCTACCGTGCCGAGAGCTATCCCGCTCCCGCGGTGAAAAACGCCCGTCCCACCGTTCTCATTCCCGCCTTCCCCGGCACCAACTGTGAATACGACAGCGCCAAGGCAGTCAACGATGCGGGCGCTCAGGCAAAGATTTTGGTGATCAACAATCTCAGCTCCGCGGGCATCCAAAGAAGCGTGGAGACCTTTGCCAAGGAATTGAAGGACGCCCAGATGATCTTCATTCCCGGCGGCTTCTCCGGCGGCGACGAGCCCGACGGAAGCGGCAAGTTCATCACCGCCTTCTTCCGCAACGCCGCTATTAAAGAGGGCGTGGGCGACCTGCTGGATCGCCGCGACGGTCTGATGTGCGGCATCTGCAACGGCTTCCAGGCACTCATTAAGCTGGGTCTGGTGCCCTTCGGCAAGATCATTGATACCGACGAATCCTGCCCCACTCTGACCTTCAACACCTTTTCCCGCCATCAGTCCAAGATCGTTCGCACCCGCATTGCCTCCAACAAGTCTCCCTGGCTCTCCCTCATGCAGGTGGGCGACGTGGTGAACGTTCCCATTTCCCACGGAGAGGGACGCTTTTTGGCAGACGAGGCGCTGATCCGCCGCCTGGCGGAAAACGGCCAGATCGCCACCCAGTACGTGGACTTTGACGACAATGCCACCAACGACGTTCAATTTAACCCCAACGGCAGCATGTTTGCCATCGAGGGAATCACCTCTCCCGACGGCAGAGTGCTTGGAAAAATGGGTCACAGCGAGCGCATCGGCAAGGGACTTTACAAGAACGTGCCCGGAAACTACGATATCCGTATGTTTGAAGCCGCTGTGAAATACTTTAAATAAGAACGGGAGAAAGAAAATGAGTTATCTTTCGGACATTGAAATTGCCCAGGCCTGCAAGCTTCGCCCCATCACCGAAATTGCAAAAACGGCACACGTGGACGAAGAGTATCTGGAGCAATACGGAAAGTACAAGGCAAAGATCGATCCCGCCCTTTTGAAGGACAGCAAGCGGGAAAACGGCAAGCTGATCCTGGTCACCGCCATCACCCCCACCCCCGCGGGCGAGGGAAAAACCACCACCACCATCGGCTTGGCCGACGGCTTACGGCGCATTGGCAAGGACGTGACCGTGGCTCTGCGGGAGCCCTCCCTGGGCCCCGTGTTCGGAGTCAAGGGCGGTGCCGCCGGCGGCGGTTACGCGCAGGTGGTGCCCATGGAGGACATTAACCTCCATTTCACGGGAGATTTCCACGCCATCGGCGCCGCCAACAATCTTCTGGCCGCCATGCTGGACAACCACATTCAGCAAGGAAACGCCCTGGGCATTGATCCCAGAAGGATCACCTGGAAGCGTTGCGTGGACATGAACGACCGTCAGCTTCGCTTTTTGGTGGACGGCTTGGGCGGCAAAGCCAACGGAATGCCCAGGGAAGACGGCTTTGACATCACCGTTGCCAGCGAGATCATGGCCGTGCTCTGCCTGTCCGATTCCATTAACGACTTAAAACAACGCCTTGCCCGCATCATCGTGGGCTATACCTACGACGGCAAGCCCGTCACCTGCGGAGAGCTGAAGGCCCAGGGCGCCATGACCGCCCTGTTGAAGGATGCCATCAAGCCCAACCTGGTGCAAACGCTGGAAGGCACTCCCGCCTTCGTTCACGGCGGCCCCTTTGCCAACATTGCCCACGGCTGTAACAGCGTGATGGCAACCAAGCTGGCGCTGAAAATGGGCGATTACACCGTGACGGAAGCAGGCTTCGGTGCGGATCTGGGTGCGGAAAAGTTTTTGGACATCAAGTGCCGCATGGCAGGTCTGACCCCCGACGCCGTGGTGGTGGTTGCCACCGTCCGCGCCCTGAAGATGCACGGCGGCCTTATGAAAAATCAGCTTGCCCAAGAAGACCTCACCGCGCTGGAAAAGGGCATTCCCAACCTCCTGCGCCACGTTTCCAACATCACCTCCGTGTATCGGCTTCCCTGCGTGGTGGCGGTGAACCGCTTCCCCACCGATACCGACCGAGAGATCGACTTCATCATTGACAAGTGCCGCTCTTTGGGCGTGAACACCGTTCTCAGCACCGTTTGGGCAGAGGGCGGCAAGGGCGGCGAAGCTCTGGCCAAGGAAGTGGTGCGTCTGTGCGAAGAGGAAAAGGGCGATTTCACCTTCTCCTACTCCCTGGACACCTCCATTGAGGAAAAGATCACCGCCATCGTGCAGAAGATCTACGGCGGCGACGGCGTGACCTTCCTTCCCGCCGCCAAAAAGCAGATGGAAGAGCTGAGTGCTTTGGGCTTTGAGAATTGCCCCGTTTGCATCGCCAAAACCCAGTACAGCTTCTCCGACGATCCCAAGAAGCTGGGCGCTCCCGAACACTTCACCGTGACGGTGAAAAGCCTGAAGGTCAGCGCAGGTGCGGGCTTTATCGTGGTGCTCACGGGTGACATTCTCACCATGCCCGGTCTCCCCCCCGTTCCCGCCGCCGAGCGCATCGATGTGGACGAAAACGGAAGGATCACCGGTCTGTTCTGATCCCCCAACACAAAAAAATGACAGGCATTGCCCCGCTTTGGGGCAATGCCTGTTTGGTTGTTATACCGATTTTTTAAGATCAAATACTTTCCTTCTGAGAGCCCGTGGGGTTGACGATACTGTAGCCCACGTTCACAAGATGGTCTGCCACACGCTCCAGGCCCACGATCACCGAGGAGTAATACGGGCTCACGTCCACACTGCAATTGCCTTCCGCAAGGCGGGCAAAATGCTTTGCGATCAGATCCTTTTTCATGCCGTCCACGCCCTCTTCCAATTGGGTCAATTGGGGCAGTTGTTCTCGGTTGAGGTTCTCAAAGGCATCCTTAGAGATGGCAAACATCTGCAGAATGCTGTCTTTCATAGCGGTGATCCCCGCAAGGGCTTTTTGAGAAAAGGAAATCTTTTTGCCGATCATTTGAATGCCGATCTCGTGGAAGTTCTCCGCATGGTCGCCGATACGCTCCAAGTCGTTCAAAACGTGGAAATAGGAACCGATCACCTTTTCATCGCTTTCTTCCACGTCAACGGAGAGCTTAATGAGAAACTTGGTTAAGGCACTGTTGGTAAAGTCGATAATTGCTTCATTCTTTTGGATCCGTTGGCTGTGTTGAGGGGATCCCGTGTCCATGGCCACGAAGGAGAGGACGGTGTTTTCTTCCACCAGGCTGAGCATATAGTCCATCTCTTTTTTTACCTGCATCAGTGCCACCGAGGGCATGGACAGCAGGCGGTCATCCACGAATTTGAGAGCCGGGCTCTCTTCGGCTTCTT
>JAZNGI010000192.1:0-10129 GCA_045576375.1 Eubacteriales bacterium | reverse complement strand
GGACAAGTGCCGTTGGGAGGCAGGAAGCTTTCAAGACGCATTCCAGAGCTTTACCTCCGAGTATGAATGATCATAGCATCGGCATTCTTAGTTTGGATATTGCTGTCAGCGTCTTTCGTGTCACCATTGTACCTCCAAATTTTTCCTTTATCACGGAAAAAAATCTGCGAACTCATGTAAGTTCACAGCTTTTTTGACTTTTTAGCTTGGCTATGATAAGTTTTTTGAAGCTCTCTGACCCCAAAACCTCTACCATCGGCCCGAAGGAAAGAACCCGAATTACCATCTCCGGCTCATCATCGTGGTTGAACTTGATGTGTAACAGATAATGGTCATCCTCTCTTTCTGCCCGTTTTTCAAAGTGAGCAAAGTGCATAAGACAGCGTTCGAGAGCATTGCGCTCATCTTTGACCTTAAGCGTTATTTCTTCGTATGTGGGTTCGGGTGGGGTTGATTTTAATATGGTATCACCGGTATAAAGCTTGCATTTGGTAATGCGATTGATATTGATCGTTTTGATGAACCGACAACCGCTGGTGACAAGTCTAAACTTATCATCCTTCTCCGAATACTCGAGCCTTTCCGGTATACATCTGGAATAAACGATATTGCCTTTACGGCCCCGCATTTCGATTTTAAGATTCTTCCCGTTTTTCATTGCGGACAGTATGGTTTTAAAATGCTCTATGTACTTTTCATCGCAAAAGGGGTCACCATCGCTGTATTGATCGTAAATATAGTAATCATCCGATGTAAACAGCGGCTCTACATCGTCAAGTCCCCTAAATTCAACGCCGAACAGCTTGATGCGCGGATCGAGAGAGATCGCTTTTAGCCATTGCTTTTGAGTCAGCGTCAAAGGCATCGTGGGCTTATGGGTCAGCGGAGTGGTCATATCCGCACAAACGAGCTGCCACTTTGCGCTTTTGAGGGAAGGAAGTACCGTCAGCACACTTTCTCCAAAAGCATTCTCGGATATGATTTTGTTGATGCTTTTATCATCGGTGTTACCGGCAATAACGGCGGTGATGATCTTGGCAACGGTATTGTAATAGGCGGAGTAAATTTCATTGAATATCATTCTGACACCTCCGCAATGCCATACATACGATACATCTTTTCAATATCGCTCTTGAATTGTTTTTCAAGAGTCTTATTAGAAAAATGAAGCTCGGTAATTCTGCAAATAAAGGTGCGTATCCAGGGGATCATCTCGCTGGTATCGTAAACGTCGGCGGTAAAACGGTAGGTATTGTCGTCGATTTTTTCTATTTGACCGATTCGTTTTTCACGCTGGAGCCGACCAACGATATATTCTTCGTTATCCGCCACCTTTACGACAAACTCCACGTGCTCAAGGATTTCTTGTCCGTAACGCTTGCGCCTTGTGGAAACGCCCCACATCTTGGATTTCATATTATTAAGTTCTTCGCGAAGCTCATCAAACCGAGGAGTCGGCTCTTCGATTTTTATGTTGGATAAATAATCCACACGGAAGGATTTTATCATATCGAAGTCCGGCTGATAGGCAATGAGGTGCTGACGGCCGTTTTGAACGCTGATAAGAATCCTTAAAGGGATGATTCTGTTTCTGCGAGGCTCTTCGGCTCTGCGGCTTAAATTATCAACCGAGATCACGCTCTTCTCGTGCATTGCCAAAAACAGCGTTGCCATCACATCACTATCCATAGCTGATGTGATGTAATGGTGCTTGAATGTGAAACGATCGTTTGTATCTTCCTGCTTGTCAAGCAGAAAAGACCCTACCACACCGCAAGGGGCAACCTCGGAGTAAAAATTAAGCACGTCGGTGACGTCCGGCAACTCAATATCCGCAGCACGGTGATACAGCATTTTTCTTCCGTCTTTTCGGCTTACGATGATCCCTTGAGAAACGTACTCCTTAAGTTTCTTTCTGACGGTAGACTCATCAAACACCATGGGTGATTCGAATCCGTCCAAATATTCATCTATCTTTTCCAGGATCTCCGGCAAAGACAATACCACATCCGGTGAATGGAGAATGTCAAACAAAACAAAATGCAGCGTGATATCTCCGTCGGTGAAGCTCTTGGCCTTAAGCGCCCGATAAAAAGGATTGTGCTGCGACACGCGGCTATCAATAGAAATGAACACGTTCTTCCCTTCCGGCGTGCGGACAAAGCTCATATGGTCGCCCAGCCAGCTTTCCATCCTGCGGCGCTCGTCGTCATAGGAACGGGCACTTTTCTTATTATATTCCTCACGGCTCTTGAATCCATACACGTAGAATTCACGCATATAGTTTCGTATCTTTTCAAAGTTTTTTATCAGTTCGCTGTATGACGACAATGTATTCACCTCCCATAGATAAAATCAATACATGAATTTCAACTCGTTATCCCTATTATACTACAAAATTCCCCAAAGAGCAATTACCGGTGTAAAAATCGATTGAACCAGTGGACTTTCCGTTGGATATGTGATATAAAATTTCAAGCACGAAGGCTATCCCGGTGCCGATGACAACAGAATGATGTTTTTCCTGAAAGAAGTCGGGCTTTTGTAAAAAGCACGAGAAATTTAAAGACAGAGATGAAGAAATCATCTCTGTCTTACTTTTTTTCTACCGTTGCCCGGACACAAGACTGCTGACGTATTGATGCATCTCCTCTCGGGAGTTTACAAAGTGTGTTCCGTCGATGATCTCTTGCTTTTTGACTTCACTGAGGGATTCGAATTTTTCCATTGCTTTGGGATTTTGCGCAAGCGCCATGGCCAGGCCCAGGGGCATTTGGTTTGGTTCCATCTTTTCACCTCCATATAACATAAACAGTGTTCCCCGCCGAGCTTGCCCTCATACCCACCGTTTTTTTGCAGAAGCTTTCAATAATCCCGGCGCATCTGCACATACTAACCCCAAGAGGTGGTAACATGGATTCAATTTGGACAAAAACCCCGCAACCTGAGCAATTTGAGCCGCAACAGAAGAATCTGCAAACGGACGTGCTCATCATCGGCGGAGGACTGGCGGGCATTTTGTGCGCCCGCTTACTGGAAGAAGCGGGGGTGGACTGCGTCCTGGCGGAAGCCGACCGCATTTGCAGCAAGATCACAAAAAATACCACGGCAAAAATTACTTTTCAGCACGGCTTGATCTACGATCAACTCATCCGCTCCTTCGGCATCAAAAAGGCGAGAAGCTATCTGGAAGCCAACCGATCCGCACTGGAACAATACCGCCGACTGTGCCAAACCATCCCCTGCGATTTTGAAGAAAAAGACGCCTTCGTCTACTCCCTCACCCACGGCCGCAAGATCGAAGCGGAGGTGAAAGCGTATCGCAAACTGGGCGTTTTGGCAGAATTTGTCCCCCGCCTCCCCTTGCCGTTTCCCGTGGCGGGAGCGGTGCGGGTAAAGGGGCAAGGGCAATTTCATCCCTTGAAATTTGCCTACGGCATTGCCAAAGGACTGCGCATTATGGAGCACACCAAGGTTCGGGAGCTTATGCCGCATCTTGCCGTCACTGACCGCGGAACCATTCAAGCGAAAAAGATCATCGTGACGACCCACTTTCCTTTTCTCAACAAGCACGGCAGTTATTTTATCAAGCTCTATCAGCACCGATCCTACGTGCTTGCGCTTCAAAACGCCGCCGATTACAACGGAATGTATGCAGACGAGTCAAAAACGGGGCTTTCTTTTCGCAATACCGGCGATCTGCTTCTGCTGGGCGGCGGCAGTCACCGCACGGGAAAAAAGGGCGGCGGATTCCGTGAGCTTGAGAATTTTGCCCGTGCCCATTATCCCCACGCCAAGGAGGTGGCCCGATGGGCAACCCAAGATTGCATGAGTCTGGACGGCATGCCCTACATCGGGCAATACGCAAAGCACACCGCCGATCTCTTCGTGGCAACGGGCTTTAACAAGTGGGGAATGACCTCTGCTATGGTTGCCGCCATGATCCTGGCCGATCTGGTACAGGAGAAAGAGAATCGGTTTGCACCGCTGTTCTCCCCTTCCAGATCCATGCTGCATCCCCAACTGGCCGTGAACACAGCAGAATCGGTGATGGGGATTCTGACCCCCACCGTTCCCCGCTGTCCCCATCTGGGCTGTGCCTTAAAATACAACGAAGAAGAACATTCCTGGGACTGTCCCTGTCACGGCTCCCGTTTTACTCGGGAGGGACGACTCATCGACAATCCCGCCACTGACGACAAAAAGAGGTGATAAAACTGTCTAACCGATTAAAGCAAGAAACCAGTCCCTATTTACTTCAGCACGCGGAGAATCCCGTGGAGTGGTATCCCTGGTGCCGCGAAGCGTTTGAAAAAGCCGAAAAGGAAGACAAGCCCGTCTTTTTAAGCATCGGATACAGCACCTGCCACTGGTGCCACGTGATGGCACACGAGAGCTTTGAGGATGAAGAGATTGCCGATCTGCTCAATCGGCACTTCGTCTGTATCAAGGTGGACAAGGAGGAGCGCCCCGACATTGACAGCATATATATGGCAGTATGCCAAGCCTTCACGGGAGGCGGAGGCTGGCCCACCAGCATTTTCATGACGGCAGACCAAAAGCCTTTTTTCGCAGGCACCTATTTTGCCAAAAGCGGCGGAGGCAAAAGAATGGGATTAAAAGAGCTGCTCACCACCATCCGCCATCATTGGGAAAACGATCGGAAGGCTCTGTTGGAGCAGGCGGATGCCGTCGTTGCCCATTTGAATCGCCCCACCCAGGATGCGGCTGACCCGGACACCGACCCTCTCTCCTCTGCCGTGGCGGCGTATGAGCGCAGCTACGACACAAAATACGGGGGCTTCGGCCGTGCACCTAAGTTTCCCGCCCCTCACAATCTGCTGTTTCTGCTGACCTACCATCAACGGTACGGCCACAAGCCGTGTCGAGACATGGCAGAGCACACCCTTTTGCAAATGTATCGGGGCGGTTTGTTCGATCATATCGGGTACGGCTTCTGCCGCTACTCCACCGACAAGCAATTTCTCGTTCCCCACTTTGAAAAAATGCTCTACGATAACGCCTTGCTGATCCTTGCCTACTGCAAGGCAGCGGAAGGGGAACGGTCGGGCTTATACCGAAACATTGCCCAAAAGACCGCCGACTACGTGCTTCGGGAGATGACCTCCCCCGGGGGCGGCTTTTATTCCGCACAAGACGCAGACAGCGAAAGGGAGGAAGGCAAGTATTATCTTTTCACCCCTCGCGAGATCACGGATCTGCTGGGTGACCAAGCAGGCAAAGCCTTTAACCGCCGCTTCGGGATCACAGACGAAGGAAATTTTGAGAAAAAGAACATCCCCAATCTTTTGCACAGCGATGCCGCCGACACGAGCTTTGAGCAGTATTTGCCCCAAATTTACGCCTATCGCAAGAAACGGTACGGGCTTATCCTGGACGACAAAATTCTCACCTCGTGGAACGGACTCATGATCGCAGCAATGTGCGCTCTCTACCGTGCGAGCCAAGAGGAAAAATATCTCACCGCCGCCGTGGAGGCAGACCGATTCCTTGGGGAGCACTTGCAAAAAGGGGACACGCTCTTTGTGAGTTACCGCGAAGGAAAGCGGGGGGTGAAGGGCTTTTTGGACGATTACGCCTCCTATATCTTTGCACAGCTGGCGCTCTACGGCGCAACGTTGGACGAGCAATATCTCAGCCGAGCCAAAGCTCTTTGCCAAAAGGTGCTCACCGATTTTTCCGATCCCGTCAACGGCGGCTTCTATTTATACGGACATGACAGCGAAGAATTGATCCTGCACCCCAAGGAGACCTATGACGGAGCCATCCCCAGCGGCAATTCACTGATGGCGTATAACCTGGTGCGGCTTTCACATCTCACCGAGGATGCGCGCTACCCGGAGGAAGCCCGGCGGCAATTGGATTTTCTCTCAGCCGAAGCATCCTATCCCCCCGGTCACGCTATGTTCTTACTGGCTCTGTTGGAGCATCGGGAACCGCCGATGAAAGTAAGAGTTGTTGCGACGGATGAAATTGAGCCAAAAGCTCTGCTTTTCGGGCTTCCCGCAGATGCCCTTGTGACGGTGCAAAAGCCTTCGGGGGAGTATCCCCTCAAAGACGGGAAAACCACCTTCTACGTGTGCCGAAATCACAGTTGTTTGCCGCCGGTGAATGACTTTAAGGAGATCTTCAGCCTCTCTCAATGACACCGCAGGCGATCTTGGTGCCCGCGTTTCCCGCAGGCTGGGAGACAAAATCGTCGGGGCGGTCGTGGATCACCACCGTCCGTCCCAGGATCTCATGCAAAGGGAAGCGGTCGGTAAGAAAAGCCAGAACCGCGCCGCCCCCTGCTTCCATCAGCGGCGGAAGATCCCCTGCGTGGCGGGGATGAGCAAGCTTTGCGGGATTATAGTGGCTCATCGTGTCGGCAAGATCCTCCCCCGAACAGCTCTCCCCCTCGTGGATATGGAATCCGAAAAAGCCCGAATCGCTTGGGGGCAAGCCCCGAAGCTGAGCCACGATCCACACGCCGTTTCGTTTTTGATAAAAGCGTACCTCTCCTTTTAAACGGGGCGCTCTCGTTGTGCCCCGAATGCGGGCAATGGCACGGGCCTCAAAAAAACTTCTCATATCATCACCTCATCCTTAGGGTATGCCCCTTGCCCCCGCCGGGTGCCATCATTTTCCCGGGCCGACGGGATCCGGGCTATATTAACCGAAAAACAAGCGAAGCTGTCAACCCGGAATGACGCATACCATTACATCCTGCTTTCGAGCATAGTCAAGAGTGTTTTTCGTGCCGCCCTTTTCCCCGTTATATACGGCAATGAGGCGCCGGGAATGATCTACCCTCCAGCGATTTCGTTCCTGAAAAGAAGCGTACGAAAAACGAGGGTAAAAGAACTTGATTTCATCCGCTTGTGCACAAATTTCCCCATACAGAACGCGCCATTCCTCTGACCACCCTTTTTCAAAATTCTCATAAGGAATTGCACAAATCAGTTTTAATGTTGGGTCTTTTTTCTTTCGTTCCAAAACCAAAGACGCCGCCCACAGATCCACACCCCGTGCCATACCGGAAATAAACTCCGTTATGCCATCTCCGATGGCGGCGTCAATCTGTGCACTGAGAGCGGCAAGAATACTTGTCTTTTCGTTTTTCAGCTTCTCAGGTCGGTGCCCCGTAAAACAGGCTCGTTGTTGTTTCATCTCAATTTCCTCCGTTTTTTTCATACTTATCCAAATTACAACCCATTTGGGATATATTTTGGATACTCATTTTGCCTATTATAACACATTTTTGGGGATTATAATAGATACAATTGAGAAGGTGAAAAAAATGAATGTTCAGAAAAAGATAAAACAGTTGATGGAAGAGAGAAATTGGACGGAATACCGTTTGGCAAAAGAGGCCAACCTGTCTCATTCCACCGTGTCCAATATGTTTAAGCGCAACAACGCGCCCTCGCTCCCCACCTTGGAGTGCGTTTGCAAAGCCTTTGGGGTTTCCCTATCCCAGTTCTTTGCCCAAGAAGAGGAGCCCGTTGTCTTGACGGGAGAACAAAAAATTCTGCTGAAAAAATGGATCACCTTGACCGATGCGAAGAAAAAAGCCCTTCTTGACTTAATGAACACCATGGAAGAATGAACACCCGCAGGCAATGCCCCTTGTCTTTAACGGACAATCGCGTAATGGGGGTTGTCCTTATCGGAGAATTTGACAACAGAAAAGAGAAGATTCGTATGGGTAACGAGTCTTCTCTTTCTTTTTTCTGTTAAGTGATATGCTGACTTTCGTCAGCGTGATATTTTCGCTTTGCGAAAGTGATAGTTAGTTTCATTATTGGCTAAAATTCTTACTTTTTCTTGCGATACAGACAATAGGAATAGACGGCGGGAACGAGGACTAACACAATAACAACGGAAAGGAAGAGAACCAAGGAGCCCAAAAAGGCGCCTGCCATGATCCCCACGCCGCCGATGACCCACAAAATCCCCGCAAAACGGTGGGTCTTATTCCAGTTTTCCCGATCGTTGAGTGTCCAGGGAAGCTTGATGCCCACGGTGTAATTCTGGGCGACTTTGGGCAGATAATTCCCGATCACCACAAACAAAGCGCCCAACACCAGGGGCACGATGATCTCAATGCTGAGATCGTAGCCCAAAGCGATGGAATAGACCACCGAACCCATCAGCAGAGAAATGAGAGGGCAGATCCAAAGCACCAGCCCAAAGGACTTGGCGTTTCCCTCTTTCATTTTGGGATCGGCGCAGGTGACGGCGGTGCAGATCCAATGTATGGCCAACAAAAACGCAGGCAAAGCAAACACCGCCACGCCCTTCCCCGCAAAGCCGTCGGCAACTCCTTGGACATTCCAGTGGACGGCCACCGATTCGGGGAGCGAATTCCAAAGAAAGAGCCCCACGATCATGGGGATCAGAATCACAAAAGACGTGACAATCAGCATGAATAAACGTTTCTTAAGCATGGTCTTCTCCTTTCAAATCATGGATCCAAAGCAAAATTTCTTCCAGCACGGAGGCGTTCAGCTCATAGAAAATGAACTTGCCTTCCCTTTTGTCCCGCACCAAGTCTGCTTCCTTCAAAACGGAAAGATGGCGGGAAACGGCCGCCCCCGTGATGTCGAATCTTTCCGTGATCTCCCCGGCGGTCATGCGCCCGCCCCGCAGGAGATTGAGCACCTCCCGACGAACGGGATCGGAAAGGGCCTTTAACGTTTTTTGAAGTCCCATACGCCCTCCTTTAACATTTAACTTAATTGTTAAATATAGAATATCATACTTCCTTCCGTTTGTCAAGGCCTTTTGCTGAAAAATCGTGATTGTGAATATTTTTATCGTGATTGTGTATTGCTTTGCTCCCGCCCGAATGTTATAATGTATGATATATAGCACGGGAGTGCCGACACGTCATCATAAAAGGAGGGCTTACAATGGCCAAAATCAAAATTGACCTTAATTTCAACGCCTACAAAGACAAGGTGTACGCTTGCTGGATCGGCAAAAACATCGGCGGCACAATGGGCGGCCCTTACGAGGGGAAGCGGGACATTCTGGACGTTAAGGGCTTTGCCACCGCCGCAAACGTGGTTCTTCCCAACGACGACCTTGACCTTCAGTTGGTTTGGCTGTTGGCCGTGGAAAAGCTTGGCGCAAGAGCGATCAACACGGCGATCCTCGGAGAGTTTTGGTTGAGCTATATCGTTCCTCATTGGAATGAATACGGCATTGGAAAGGTCAATATGCAAAGAGGACTTTTCCCTCCTCTGGCAGGAGACTACCAAAACGATTGGAAGCACTCCAACGGCGCGTGGATCCGCACGGAGGTGTGGGCCTGTATGGCGCCCGGCTGTCCCGACGTTGCGGCAAAATACGCCATTGAGGACGCCATGGTGGATCACGGCTCGGGCGAGGGCACCTTTGCCGCCGCGTTCGTTGCGGCAATGCAGGCTGCAGCCTTTGTGATCAAGGATATTCGCGCCTGCATCAACGTAGGTCTTGAAACGATCCCCGCCGACTGCCGTATGGCAGACAGTGTGCGCACGGTGCTGAGTTGCTTTGACGAAGGAAAAACCGCCGTGGAAACGAGAAATATCATTTTGGAGCGCAACATGGACATCGGCGACGGCTGGTTTGAAGCGCCCTCCAACGTTGCCTACGCCGTGATCGGTCTGCTGTGGGGCGAGGGGGATTTCAAGAAGTCCATGATCCTGGCCATCAACTGCGGCGACGATACCGACTGCACAGCAGCTACCGTTGGCGCTACCTTGGGTATTCTGGGCGGCGGCGCGGTGATTCCCGAGGATTGGAAGCAGCATATCGGAGACGATATCGTCACCATCTCCATTAACTGCGGCGGCCACGCAAGAGGCGTTCCTTCCACCTGCACCGAACTCAGCGAGCGGGTGATCCGACAGGCTCCTCATATGCTGTTTGATAACAATGCTCCCGTTTCTCTCGTGGACGGTCCCGACGTGATTCCCGAAAACGTGGAAGAACTGTTGATGTCCGACAAGAAAAAGAAAGCGCTCCTGGACGCGGTAAAGCCCAACTCCATGACCTTTGAATCGGCCTTCCTCAAGGCGGTGGTTTCTTTTGAGGGAGACCCCGAGATCGCGCCTATGGGCGAAAAGACCGTTCATATTAC
>JAZNGI010000191.1:0-5117 GCA_045576375.1 Eubacteriales bacterium | reverse complement strand
TTCTTGGTCACCGAAAGCTCGGGAATGTAGCGGCGTGTGCCGAAATAAGTGGTCACAAAGCCGTTGGTCCTGCCTTGATGGATGAGAGATTCCAAATAGCCCTTGATGCGGGGATAGGTGGCAAAATATTCTTCAATATAGGCCTTTGCCGTGGCAAGGCTCACGCCGATGTCCTTGGAGAGGCTGAAGGCGCCCATTCCGTAGATGATGCCGAAATTGATGGCCTTGGCCGCCTTTCGCATTTCGGGGGTCACTTCCTCCCGGTTGACCTTGAAGATACGCGCGGCGGTTTGGGCGTGAATGTCCGCTCCCGTGCGGAAGGCTTCGCAGAGTGCCTCGTCCTCGCTAAGATGGGCAAGAATGCGAAGCTCAATTTGGGAATAATCCGCGTCCACCAGCACCCAATCGGGGTTTTCCGCCACGAAGAAGCGGCGAAGCTCCTTGCCCAGGGCGGTGCGCACGGGAATGTTTTGCAAATTCGGCTCCAAAGAGGAGAGCCGCCCCGTGTTGGTCTGGGTCTGATTGAAGCGGGTGTGGATCCTTCCGTCCTCGGGAGAAACGGCCTTCAAAAGCCCTTGGGCATAGGTGCCGTTGAGCTTGGTGAGGGTGCGGTATTCCAGGATCAGATCAATCACGGGCGCTTGTCCCCGAAGCTTTTCCAGGGTCTGAGCGTCGGTGGGATAGCCGGTTTTGGTTTTCTTGGGGGCGGGAAGTCCCAGTTCTTCAAAGAGCACCGTTCCCAACTGCTTGGGAGAATTGATGTTGAACTCTTTGCCTGCCTCGGTGTGAATGGCCCGTTCCAGCAGAGAAATCTGTTCTCGGAGTGTGTGGCCGTAACGCTCCAGAGCCTCGGTGTCCACCCGAAAGCCCACCGTTTCCATTTTCGCTAAGGTGTAGGAAAGAGGAAGCTCGATCTTGTAGTACAGCTCCTTCATTCCCGAGGCCTCCAAACGCTCGTAGAGCACGGGAGCGGCCTTTTCCAAGCCCCGAAGCATATAGCGGGCATCCTTCAGAAGGGAGGGGGCGGGATGCAGAGAAGCGTAGATCATCAGCAGACTTTCTGCGCTGATGTGATCCGAGGGGTTCACAAGATACGCCGCCAGCGTGGCGTCAAAGCCCACGTCGATTCCCTTCAGGGGGCGCAGGGTCTTTTTGTGATAGTAGTGGCAAAGCTCCTTGTAGCTGTAGACCACCAGGTTCTTTTGGAAGCTTTCCCGTGTAAACAGCTCGTAGCCGTTGTCGTCAAGGAAGGTGTAAAAGCGGTCCTCGCATAAAAACACGGGGGCATCCTCCCCGAGAAAGGCGTACACGGGCTTTCCCTCAAAGAGGGTCTCAAGTTCTTCCCGGGAGGCGGCTTGAATGGGCTCGGCGGCCTTGGGAGGCACAAGCTCCATGGTGTCAATGGTGATCTGCTCCATGGCCTCGGGGGCGCTTTGTTTTTGGGGGACGAACTGCTTTAACAGCCTCACAAATTCCAGCTCGGTAAACAGCTCGGTGAGGCCGGGAAGGTCGGCGGGGCGCTTACGGTATTGCTCCAGCTCTCGGCATTCGGGCATTTTTCGGTCAATGGTGGCTAAGACTAAGCTCATGTTGGCGCTTTGGCGATCCTTCAGGAGCTTTTCTCTCATGGCGGGCTTAATGAAGGGATCTTCCACGTTGCGGTACACTTCCTTCAGAGAGCCGAAGCGGGCAATGAGAGACAGGGCGCCCTTTTCTCCGATGCCCTTCACTCCGGGAATGTTGTCGGAGCTGTCGCCCATGATCGCCTTCACGTCAATAAGCTGGGCGGGGCTGACCCCGTATATCTCACGGATCTTCTCAGGGGTGTATTCCACGTCGTTTCCCGTGGAGGCTAAGATCACGGTGACGTTCTCATCCACCAATTGGAGAGAATCCCGATCTCCGGTGATCAAAAAGCACGCCATGCCGTTTTCCTTGGAGCAAAGGGAGAGGGAGCCCAGCACGTCGTCTGCCTCGAAGCCTTCTCTTTCCACAATGTGAAAGCCCAGAAGCTCCGTGACTTTGCGGATGTAGGGCACCTGCATTTTCAGTTCCTCGGGCATAGGTTTTCTTCCCGCCTTGTAGCCGTCGAACATTTTGTGGCGGAAGGTGGGGGCGTGAACGTCAAAGGCGGCAACGGCGTAGTCGGGAGAGAGGGAGTCCAAATGCTTTTTGAGAATGTTCACGTAGCCGTACACCGCGTTGGTAAAGAGCCCCGTGGCGGTGGTGAGAGGGCGCACGCCGTAGAAGGCGCGGTTCATAATGCTGTTTGCGTCAACAACGAGAAGTTTTTTCATATTTCGTTTCCTTTTTGATGCAGGGCCAAAGGGCAGGCCTCGCATTTTGGATTTTGGGAGGAACAGAACTCTCTGCCGAACATCACCGCCCGATGGCAGAAATCACTTTGCTCTTGGGGAGGGATCAGCACCGAGAGGGCTTTTTCCACTTTCACGGGATCATCGCTTTTCACCAGGCCCAGGCGGTTGGCAAGGCGGATGCAGTGGGTGTCTGCCACGATCCCCGGGATGGAGAACACGTCCCCCAGGATCAGATTGGCAATTTTCGGGCCCACTCCGGGCAGGGAAAGAAGAAAGTCCCGATCGGGCGGGATCCGGCCGCCCGTGGTCTCCACCAGGATCTTTGCCATGTCCGAAATGTTTTTTGCTTTCACCTTATACACCCCGCAGCTTTTCACCAACTGCTCCAGATGGCTCAGAGGGGCCTTGGCCATGGCAAACACGTCGGGGTAGTGAAAAAACAGATCCTTTGCCACTTGATTCACCCGCTTGTCCGTGCATTGGGCGCTGAGTCTTGCCATCACCAGCAGGCGAAAGGGATCGCCCTCAAACTCCAGAGCGCAGGGGGCTTCGGGATAGAGGAGCTTCCACTGCTCCAAAACGTATTTTGCGGTGGCTTCTTTGTTGTTTGTTCCCTTCAAACGGGAGCAAAGATCGTATTTTTTTGCTAACTGTTTCATTTTTTGCCTCTTGGGGGCGTTTTAATCATGATTGTTGTTTGTTGAAACGACTTTCCTTCACCGTTATAAGTATAGCATAGGAATGAAAAAAAAGCAAGATTTGCGCCGAGGGAAAAGAAAATCGGGGGCACGGACCGATCCCCATCCCCAACGTTCTCAAAAGGCTTGTCAGCCCTTTATGTTCTCTTGATGTTCCCCGGTGTTATTAAAATGCCATTAAAAATAAATACATAGGCTCATCGAACCGCTATAAAAACACTCGTTTTCCGAATTTATGCACGAATTCGTGCATAAACGTTGATAAATTGCGTATCATATAGTATACTACAGATGTAAAACAGTTTTCTATAAATGGAGGCTATATTATGGCAACTGCAAGAATTAATTTAACTGTTGATGAAACCACAAAGGAAGAGGCTTTGAAATTGTTTGAAATGTTCGGTATGGACGCTTCCACTGCGGTTAATATGTTTTTTAAAAAGGTTGTACAGACCAAAGCGATTCCTTTTGAGATTTCAGTTGCGAGCGCACAACCAAACACCGCCTATGATATGTCTAAGAAAGAATTTATGGGTAGAGTTCAGTCTGCAATTGATAACAGAACAGTTTAAACTTTAACAGTTGGGGATTTGCAAAGATATCGGGTTATTCAAAAGGTTTAGAAGAAGCATCTGTAGACAAGGCGATTAAAATATTAAATGGGTAAGAGGCGGTTTTATGGTACAAACTATATTGCTTAAAACTATGATTGAAAACGCTGAAGAGGTAAAGAAGGAATTTGGCGGGGAATCCCTTGCCGCTTCGCATATCGTGGTTGCAGTTGCCGATTTTTGCAAAACACGATATAACGGTTTGGATTCTTCTTATTTAGCTTATCCCCGTTTTGAAGAGGAAAGATTAAGATATATTTTTCAAAAAGAAATCAAATTGGCAGGATATTTTAGACTGGCCTTATCAATAAACACCAAAAGAAATGTTAGTGAAAAGAAATTCGATTTTAAAGCTTGTGAACGTATTGCTTTCGCACGCGGTGCGGATATATTATCATCCGACGTGGTTTTTGTGTGTGCTATGATGCAATTAGAAGAAAAGTATCAACGTACACTTCGCACCATTTCTACGGAAGACACCGTGTTTGCGCTTTTAGAGGAAACCGATAAAAACATCTTTGATTACACAATAACAAGAATTGAAGAGGTTTGCAACTTCCTTAAAACGAAAGCTGAAAAAGCAGCTAACATCAGAGATTGGAAACCTGCGGCAAAATTTGTTGAGCCCGAAGAACTGATAAAACGATTGTTTGACAATATTAGCGCGAGTTATGAAAACAATGTTTTACAGGTTACAATTCCCGAGTTTTTACGGGGAACAGATTTAAAATTAAATATTTACAAAGTAAAAGATCACTATATCGTACATGACAACGGGTGCGCAGCAGAATGCCTTTCAAAACGAATCGACAACATTAGCCTTAAAAAGGTTTTAGATCTCATATGGGGCGAATCCAATTTACAGGATCATAAACTTTTTACTGAGTTTACTGATGTTAGGTCTGTTTTATATTTTATTCAAGAAGTGATCTTAACTGCCAACGCAGATTTGTACTATGAATATTTTAAAGAAGAAACATTTGGGCGCCGCCGTTACATTGAGCCTTGTGACGTTCTTGAAAACGAGCAACAGGCAAAAGAATTTGATGCAAATGCATTTCTTGATGCTTTAAAAGAAACCGTAACAGCTTATTATGATGAGAACAAAGGGCTTGTGCTTTGCTTTGATGCGAAATATTGTCATTGCAGTTATGGAATCAAGGTGTTAATTGAAACGCTCGATGACAAAACGCTTCGGTTTAGCGATGCTTATAAAAACAAAAAATACGAGACCGGTGAAATGCTCGAAGCATTTTATTTTGGCAGCAGAAAAGAATACGATGATATGTATTATGAAGTTATGCAGAAATTGGCAAACCCTTTCGGTATGGCGTTTGATATGACTTCAAGCATTATTTTCCCGGAATACCGCGGAAATCGGCATAATCATAAAAACCCGTATATGCTTTCAACCGCCGGCAGTTGGCGATCTGACTTCTATCAGTTTATGAATGGTGCAGTCTTGATCTCGGTTGTTGCAGACCGCATAA
>JAZNGI010000190.1:0-4204 GCA_045576375.1 Eubacteriales bacterium | reverse complement strand
TCTGCCCATGACCTCCACCACGCTGCAACGCTCGTGGGAGTAGGCGGTGTCTTTGATCTTATCGATGGCATCGGTCACGGTGTTCAGTGCGGTGTCAAAGCCAATGGTATAGTCGCTGCAGCCAATGTCGTTATCAATGGTGGCGGGAATGCCCATGACCTTCACGCCCACGGAAGCAAGATCCTTGGCGCCGCGGAAGGAGCCGTCGCCGCCGATGACCACCAGAGCGTCCAGGCGAAACACCTCTGCCATGGTTTTGGCGCGTTCCACTCCCTCGGGGGTGTTGAATTCTTTGGAACGGGCGGTCTGCAAAATGGTGCCGCC
The DNA here is from genome assembly GCA_045576375.1 of Eubacteriales bacterium. GTDB lineage: Bacteria > Bacillota > Clostridia > Oscillospirales > SIG627 > SIG685. The sequence goes on along the minus strand of JAZNGI010000190.1, from coordinate 3,880 downwards.
TCTTGCCATGATATCCGACACGGAGCGGAGGCTCATTTCAAACATATCGCCTTTGAGCAGGCCCTCGTAGCCACGGCGAATGCCGTAAACGGAAAAGCCGTTGTAGATGCCGCTTCGCACCACGGCGCGAAGGGCCGCGTTCATACCCGGGGCATCGCCGCCGGAGGTGAGCACGCCGATTCTTTGGATTTGCATAGATTTTGCCTCCTAAAAACAGTGAAACCAGTCAGCGCCCGCCCGGGAAGGGCGGGCGCATCGGGAATTAGATCTCGGGAATGGTGATCTCCACTTCTTTGCCAAGCTTAGCGGAACGAACGATACCGTCGATGATGGCCTGGTTGATGATGATCTCCTCGGAAGAAATGGGAGCCACGCCGCCTTCCTTCACGGCATCGATAAAGGAGCGCATCTTCTCATCGAAGTTGTCTTCCTTGTTTTTCAGCTTGGGGATCTCGGTCTGCACGCCCTTGCCTGCCACGTTGTGGTAGAGGATCATGGGGCCGCCGATGGAGCCGTTCCAGCATTCGGTGGAGGGAACTCTCAGGCTTCCCTTGGTGCCCATGAAAATGGTGTCACCGGGAGTGTCCAGATGCATTGCCCAGGCAATTCTGAAGTCCAGCGTGATGCCGCCTTCCAAACGGATGAAGCCTGCAGCAAAATCTTCCACCTCAAATTTCTCGGCGTATTCGGGATGGGCCTCATAGTAACCGGGATCGGTGCCGAAGAAGTTGGAGGTGTAACCCGAAACCGTCAGAGGCTTGGGATAACCGATGGAGTTGAGCACCATGTCCAAAGAGTAGCAGCCAATGTCACCCATAGCGCCGATGCCTGCGGTGGCATCCTCAATGAAGGTGGTGCCGAAGGGGGTGGGAATGCCCTTTCTGCGGCCGCCGCCGGTCTGAATGTAGTAGATATCACCCAGCACACCGGACTGAACGACCTTCTTGAGCATTTTCATGTTCTCATCAAAACGGGGCTGGAAGCCGATGGAAAGGATCTTGCCACTCTTCTTTTCGGCGCGGCGGATCTCCACTGCTTCTTCCATGGTGACGCACATGGGCTTTTCCAACACCACGTTCACGCCTTTTTCCAAAGCGTAGATGGTGGGAGCGGCGTGCTGTCTGTTATAGGTGCACACGCTGACGGCATCCAGCTTCAGGCTTTCGTCGTCCAGCATTTCCTTGTGGCTGGGGTAGTCGCACTTCACGTTCTCCACGCCCAGGCGGTCAAAGAACTCCTTGGCCTTGCCGGGAACCAGGTCGGCGCCTGCCACGATCTCCACGTCGTCCATTTTCAAATAGGATGCCACGTGGGCTTCTGCGATCCAGCCGGTACCGATGATACCAACACGGATCTTTCTTCCGATATCCACCTTCTTTTTAGTGGACTGATCTTCCTTAAAAAGATCCAACAAAGATTCTGCCATTTTGATTTCCTCCATTATTTCCTACCGTCCAAGACGGCATGGTTTACTTTTTAATGCAAATGTAATCGATGGCGGCACGGTTGATGCCGTATTTGGTGTATTTGGTGTTATTGGAATATTTGGCGATCTCGTCGATCACCGCTTCTGCGCTTTCATCCAAAAGAAGCTTGGGTGCTTCATTGGAGAGAGAACCGTTGTTCACAGGGGTCACGCTCAACTTGGAAGGAACGATGGCTCCGTCCTTGAGAGTGAAGCTCTGCTGGAAAATGAAGCTGTGGGAATTATCCGAGGCGCTTCGGTCGGCAGAGGCGAAGAGCACGGCGGGGGAATACACGATGTAGCGGTCCTTATAAAGGTCGATGGCCTGGATCACGCTCTGAGAGTAGTTCACCACCAGATCGGCGCCGTTGTCGATGGCGCTTCTGGCACTCTTGGTCATCACGCTGTCCACGGCGTTTGCCTCGCCGTCGGTGGTGGTGCGCTCAAACACCACGATCACCAGCTTTGCGCCCTCGCTTTTGGCTTTCTGAATGTCTGCCTTGGGCACGTCGATATACGCGGCGGTCTGAGAGTTGATGTTGTAGGAGAGAACGGCGATCTTGCCGATCTTGCTGTCCGTCACGGTGCTTTGGGAGAAGCTGAGCGCCTTCATTTTTGCGTTCTCAAAGGCGGCAACGGTGTCCGTCAGTCCTGCGGAGGAGTAATCCTTTAAGTGGCTTCCCGTGAGAAGGGAGAGATCCAATCCGCTGGCCTTCAGACTCTGAGCGTACTCGGGCTTTCCCTTAACGGCGCTCAGGGGAGAGACGGGCGAGGTGGAAGCGGTCAGCACGTTGGCAAAGGAAGTGAGAGACAGACTGTCGGTGGCAAAGAGGGGAGAAACGCCCTGCAAGGGATAGTTCTTGCCTTGGGCGGCAAATTTTGTGTCAAAGGGAGAGGCAGTGTCGCTCACGGCGTCGCCCACGGTGAGCTGCCCGCCTACGGAAACGGTGACGGTGTGATCGTGATTCAACTGCTGACGGTACACGGAAAGCATTGCCAGAGCAAAGCTGCCGTTGGAAGAGGTGTCCAGCCGGGGATATTCCACGGCGGTGCTTGCCTGAGCGGGCACAGCCGCGTCAATATTCTTCAGGATGGCGGCCATCCGCACGGAAAAGCTGCTGTTATCCGCAAAGGGGGTGGCAGTCACGTCCCGAAGCGTGTTTTCCAACACGGTAAAATACGCGCTTCCCGAGGCGTCGGCGCATTCATCCCGCAAAAACAGGGCACAGGCGTTGAGCTTCTCGGTGAGAGCGGAAAAGGAAGCGGCGTAACTCTTATCCGCGCCGTAGGCCAGGCGCTCCACCAGGCTTTCCAGCTCTTTGGCGGTGGCGGTCACGGTTTGAGCGGTGATTTTATTATCGGAGGGAACGCCCCCTTGAGTCAATTCCTGGGTGGAAGGATGCTCGTCCTCCACGGTGAGCAGATCGGAGGTTTCGCCGCCCTGAGCACCCGTGGAAGGGTTGAGCAGGTGAACGACGAAGACCATCGTAAGGGAAAAAGCAAGGATACAGAATGCCAGGCTGAGGATTCTTGATCTCATACAAACAACCTTTCTTTGCATCATCTTCTTTTTCTATTCTACCACAAAGAAACGGATTTGTTAAGGCGTTTTTGCAAAAAAAACGGGAAAATTCAAAAAAAATTTCTTTTTCAAGAGGGATGGCTCCATTGAGGCACTTCTCCCAGAATGAGGGTCTGGGCCACGGGGATGTTTTGGGTGACTTCCACCGTGGTTTGGGAGGAAAAAAGCAACACGCGCACCGAGAGGGTGATGCGCAAAGTCAGCGTGTGAAGGGTCTGATTGATCCCTCCCTCGGAAAACTCCTGGCAAAGCTCCGTGCGGGGAATTCCTTGGGTGGCCAGGCGCACGGTGATCTTCGGTCCTGCGGCGGAAAAAAGATCGGAGCCTGTCACGCTGCCTAAGGGGAAGGAGGTCTCGCGGTACTGTTTTTCTTCCAAGAGAGCCAGCAAGTGGTCCGACAGGGCAACGTTAAGCAGGTGGAGCGCCCGGGTGTCGGTGCGCAGAGCGCTCACACGCCCTTGGTTGTCGTAGTGGGTTTGGATGAGCGTGTCGTAATCAAAAAGGCCCTCTTGTGCGCAACGGGCCGCCGCCTTTGCAATGACCGTTTGGGCCAGCAGGCGGCTTTGTTCCTCGGCGCCCGCGCGGATCATGGGCCGCAGACGGCTCCAAAACAGGCAAGAAAGAGCAATCAGGGCCGCCGAAAGCACAAGGGCGGTGATTCGCAGGGCGATGCGCCGATTCTTTTTCAAGGCAGAGGGCTCCTTTCACACATAAAATCCCCGCAAAATTGCCACACTATGGAAAGAAAGGGAGGGAAGGGCTTTGCTCTATGAGGCGCTGTTTTGGTTGTGGTGGGGCTTGGCGGCGGGTGCGTTTCTTTTTTATGTTTCCAC
>JAZNGI010000189.1:0-2899 GCA_045576375.1 Eubacteriales bacterium | reverse complement strand
GGCACAGAAAGGGGGGGAAAGTTCTCCTTCAGAGCGGTGCTTTTGGAAACGATGCCGATGCGAAATCCCTCGCCCGTTTTCCAAAGAAGGTTGGGCCCTTGGCTTGCGTATTCCTCCAGGGCCTCAAACAGAAGAGGATCGTCGCTGAGCCCTGCCAAGGTGAGATCCAAAAGAGAATCCGCCCTTTTGGCCAAAAGCTCTCCGTTTTCCCTGTCGGGGGATAAACCGGGATAGAGTTTTTTCATCAAAACCAAGGGAGAGGCGCCGGCGGAAAGGATCAGCTTTTGGCGGGCGCGGGTCATGGCAACGTAAAGCAGGCGCTTTTCCTCTTCTGCCAGCTCGCTTTTCTTTTTCAAGGCGGCGGAGGCAAAATAGGCGGTTTTGATCCGTGCCACGGCGCTTTCATCAAACACGCGGAAGGCAGGGCCCACCTCGGGGTCAAACAGGCACACCCCGTTGAGATCCTTCTTGTTGAAGCGTTTGCCAAGCCCCGCCACGATCACGCAGGGAAACTCCAGGCCTTTGGAGTGGTGAATGGTCATCAGATGCACGGCGTCGGCACTGCTGTCCTCGGTGTTGGCGCTTTTTTTGGTCTGAGCCTCCATCCATTCCAACAGCGTGGCGGGATCGTGATCGCAATGCCGATCGCACTCCGCGGCAAGATCCAGCAGGGTGCGAACATTCTTTCTCACCCTCGGCGCGTTGACAGCGGCGGCGTAAATGTTCTCCGCATCGGTGAGTTCCAGGCATTGAAGCACCAGGTCGCAAAGGGAATGCTCCCTTGCAAATTCTCTCAGCGTGTCCAAAAGAGAAAAGAAGCGCTCCAAACGGGGATCATCCTTGCGTGCCTCTCTGGCGGCGGCGTAATAGGAAAGTTCTGGCCCTTTCTTGCGGATGGCAAGCAGATCGTCGGGCAAGAAGGCAAACACGGGGCTGTTGAGCACCGAGGCCAGGGCGATGTCGTGGTGAGGATTGTCGATCAGCTGAAGCAGGGAGCGCAAAAACAGGATCTCCGCGGAGGAGAAAAAGCTGTCGTCGGCGTTTTCGGTGCAGGGGATCCCCCCTTGAGTCAAAGCCTGCCGCACCTGTTTGAGCGTGTTGGAATCCCTTGCCAGCACGGCAATGTGCCCAAAGCTCAGGCGCGCTCCCTCTTCGGTGAGGATCCCCTCTTTCAAAAGGGAGAGGATGCGGTTTCTCACCGTTGCCGCCTCGGGATCTTCCCAAGGGGTGTCGGCTTCCTCTTCCTCTTCGCCGTCCTCTGTTTTATCGGTGAGAAGAAGCTCCGCGCTGAGCCCGGAATCGCTGTTTTTCGTGAAGATCAGCTTGTCCTCCTCGGTGTAAAGCGGGTTGGCCTCATCCATGTTCATCAGCAGAGAGAAAATGCGGTTGGTGAGATCGATCACCGTTTTGTCGCAACGGAAGTTGTTGGAAAGCATCAGCTTTTGCTCCGTGGCGCTTTCCTCGTCGCTGTAATCGGCAAAGGTGTTTTTATAGCGGGCAAAAATCTCCGGCTTGGCACCGCGAAAGCCGTACACACTCTGCTTGGGGTCGCCCACCATAAACGTTCTGCCCGGGCGGGAGGCGGCGCGGAAGATCATATCCTGAAGCAGATTGGTGTCCTGGTATTCGTCCACGTAGAGCTCGCAAATGCTTTGGGAAACGGTGTGGGCAAGGGGCGTGGGGGTGAAGCAAACGCCCTCGGGGGTGTAGGAGATGTCTTGGCAAAGAAGGGCGGCGCACAGTTGCTCCAGATCGGCGTAATCCAATAAGGCCGCATCTTCCTTCAGCGCGGTGTATTCCCGATCCAGATCCAAGATCATCCCGTCGGTGAGTCGGGCAAGGGCAAGGTTCTTTTTCAGGTGCAAAAGCATGGCGGTTTCGTCAAAGCCTTTTGCTTGCTCCCTCAGGGAATCCAGATCCTTTTTGGCATCCTTTCGCAGTTGGCGGATTTGATCCGCCAGGGTTTGGTCTATCTCTTTTTTGGGAAGAACAAAACGCCTCTTGTCTTCCTTGGGAGCCAGGGCGGCGGGCAGATCCCGCGGGGCGCATTGACTGCAACGAACGGCCGTTTCCCATTCCTCCTCTAAGATTTCCAGCGGTTGGGCCGAGAGGGCGGGAAGGGAAAGGCAAAGCTCTCTGGCCTTTTGAAGCTTCTTTGCCGCCGTTGCGGCGGTGAGTTGAAGCTGTTTTGCCAAGGGAGTGAAAAAGGCGCAGTCGTACACGGAGATTTCGCCCTTTTCGCATCGGCGGATCTCCTGCTCCAGGCGTTGGCAGGCAAGAGAGATCAGCGTCATGGGAGCGGGATAGGAGCGGAGGGTGTGATAGAGCTTGGTCAGAAGCTCCGTCAAGCCCCTGTCGTCTCCCGAAACGCCGCACAGCTCCAACAGCAAAAGGAAATCTCCGTGGTCGTGGGGGGAGAGGTGCTTTTCTTCGGCGTAGTAGGCGCGCACGGTCTTTTTTGCCGCTTCCGCCAGCAAAGCATCCGCCCGCACGGGGTCGGCAATGCTCACGGCGGGAGAGAGGGACAGGGCGGCGGTGTTTTCCCGAATGATGGAAAAGCAAAAGGAATGGATGGTGCTGATGCGTGCGGAGGGAAGCGCCGTCAGCTGATCCCGCAGGCGGCGGTTCTTTCGGTCTCGGCTTGCCGCCAGGGAAAGCTTTTTGTAGAGCCGCTCCTTCAGTTCCCCTGCCGCGGCCTTGGTAAAGGTCACCACCGCAATGTTTTCTACGGTCAGTTCGTTTTCGGGATCGGCGATCTTTTCCACGATCCGCTCCGTGAGCACGGCGGTCTTTCCGCTTCCCGCCGCGGCGGACACCAGGAGGGTGCAAGGCTTGGCGGCAATGGCGGCTGCTTGCTTTTCGGTCCAATTCATTGCTCGTCCTCCTTCATTGCCTGCAG
>JAZNGI010000188.1:0-2733 GCA_045576375.1 Eubacteriales bacterium | reverse complement strand
ATATTTTCCTCCGCAATGCAACCGTTTCCAAGGGAAATATTTTGTAACCTTTTCGTAAAACAAAGGCGTGGGCAAACAAAGTTTGCCAACGCCCTCACTTCATTTTTTCATCCGCCGTTATTGTCCCTTTTTGCCGGACTTGTTTGCCTTCGGGTTCTCAGAGAGCTTCTTTAACTCGTCTCTCAACCGTGCCGCCAGCTCGAAGTTCAATTCCTCCGCCGCCTTTTTCATGGCCGCGCTCAGTTGGTCTCTGCGGGTCTGCAGGTCCGTTTCGGGCAGAGCGCTTGCGGCCTTTTCTTCCTCTTCCACGCTTTCCTTCAGCTCCAGCTTCTTAATCCCGCTCTTCACCGAACGGGGGGTGATGCCGTGGGCACGGTTAAACGCCTCTTGGATCTCTCTTCGGCGCTCCGTTTCACGGATGGCCGCCGCCATGGAATCGGTTTGGCGGTCGGCGTACATGATCACGTGTCCCTCCTCGTGACGGGCAGCTCTGCCGATGATCTGAATGAGAGAACGCTCCGAACGCAAAAAGCCCTCTTTATCCGCATCCAAAATGGCAATCAAGCTCACCTCGGGCAGGTCAATGCCCTCTCGCAAAAGGTTGATTCCCACCAAAACGTCAAAATCTCCCTCTCGGAGCTTGCGTAACAGCTCGGCCCGCTCCACCGTTTCCGTGGCGTGGTGGATATAGCGCACCCGAATGCCGTTTTGAGACAAATGATCGGTCAGATCCTCCGCCATTTTCTTGGTGAGGGTAATGACCAGAGCCCGCTGTCCCTTGTCCACCGTGGCGTGGATCTCCCCGATGAGATCGTCGATCTGTCCCTCCACGGGGCGCACCTCAATTTTCGGATCCAACAGTCCCGTGGGGCGGATCAACTGCTCCACCACCTGATCTGCCCGCTCCCGCTCAAAAGCCGCGGGGGTGGCGCTGAGGTAGATCACCTGCCCCAGCTTTTGGTCAAACTCCTCAAAGGTCAGGGGGCGGTTGTCGTAAGCACTGGGCAAACGGAAGCCGTAATCAATCAGATTCTTCTTTCTCGCCCGATCTCCCGCACTCATGCCCCGCACCTGGGGAATGGTCACGTGGCTCTCGTCCACCACCAAAAGAAAATCCTCGGGGAAAAAGTCCAGGAGCGTATAGGGCGGGCTTCCCGGGGCCTTCCCCGCAAACACCGCCGAATAGTTTTCAATGCCCGAGCAATAGCCGATCTCCCGCAGCATCTCCATGTCGTAGCGCACCCGCTCGTCAATGCGTTGCCGCTCAATGAGCTTGCCCTCGTCAGAGAAAAACTTCATTCGCTTTTCCAGCTCCGCCTCGATCTTTCCGATGGCGATCTCCCGCTTTTCAAGGCTGGTCACGTAATGGCTGGCGGGATACAGCGCCGCGTGGCTGATCTTGTATTTGAGCTCTCCCGTCACGGTGTGGATCTCGAACATCCGATCGATCTCGTCTCCGAAAAATTCCACCCGCACCGCCTCCTCCGTGGCCCCCGCGGGATAAATGTCCACCGTGTCTCCCCTCACGCGAAACTTGCCCCGCTCCAGCACGAAATCGTTGCGCTCATACTGAATGTCCACCAGCTTTTTCATCAGTTGGGGAATGCTCATCTGCATCCCCGGCCGCAGGGACACCACCATGTTCTTGTATTCCTCGGGGTCGCCCAAAGTGTAGATACAGCTCACACTGGCCACCACGATCACGTCCCGCCGTTCAAACAAAGCGGAGGTGGCGCTGTGGCGCATCTTGTCAATGTCGTCGTTGATGGCAGAGTCCTTCTCAATATAAAGATCCCGCCCGGGAATGTAGGCCTCGGGCTGATAATAGTCGTAGTAGGAAACAAAATACTCCACCGCATTCTCAGGAAAAAACTCCCGAAGCTCCGTGTAAAGCTGACCCGCCAGGGTCTTGTTGTGAGCCAAGACCAGCGTGGGACGGTTGGCGCGGGCAATCACGTTTGCCATGGTAAAGGTCTTTCCGCTGCCCGTCACTCCCAGCAAAACCTGCTCTTTTAAGCCGTTTTCCAAGCCCTCGGCCAACGCCTCAATGGCCCGGGGCTGATCCCCCGCAGGCGGATAAGGGGAATGCAAAATAAACTTGTCTTTCACACTCTTGCTCCTTTCTCCCCGAATGGCATCCTTTGATACGCACGTTTTTTCTCTCGTTTTATTATACCCGCTTCTCTGCATTTTTTCAAGAACATTTTCCTCTCCGGCATCTCCGGACGGTATCCAACAAAACAAGTTTTCCCTTCCACGGGCAAGGGTGCAAATTCCGCCCGCCCTTTTTGTCCTTGCTTGTCAGCGGATGCGTGTGCTACAATGGCGCAAAAAGAAAGGAACCGCCGTGAAAAAACTAAAATATGAAGAGCTTCGGGAGGCGATCAACGCCTATTTTGCCCAGCGCTCGGCCAAGGATCTGCCCCCCACCGTCACGGGCTTGGCGCTGGCGCTGGGCTTCTCCTCCCGAGAGGAATTGACCCGTTTTAAAGATCAAAAACGAAGCCGATTGATCCAAAAGGCGCTGATGAAAATTGAAAACAACGCCGAGGAAAAGCTGTTCACCAAGGAGCATTTTTCCGGCGCCAAGCTGTTTTTGGAGGTCAATTTCAGCCGCTGGAGCGCGGAAAGCAGAGAGGAAGGCTTCGATCCCTCGCCCCAGCTTCAGGCAACGGGGCGGGATCAATGGGCAAAGTAAAGGGCGACGGCATTCTGCCGTCGCCCGTCGTTCTT
>JAZNGI010000187.1:0-5112 GCA_045576375.1 Eubacteriales bacterium | reverse complement strand
GTGGCGCGCAGGGGCAAAGCCCCAAAGGCTTGCGCAGGCAAGACTTTCTGCAACCATTATACCACATTATTTCATTTTGTAAAGTGCAAGCTCAAACGATTTCCTTTTTTAATTTTTGAATGATCTTCTTTTCCAACCGTGAAATATAGGACTGGGAGATCTTCATTTGGTCGGCAACCTGCTTTTGGGTCAGCTCCCGATGCCCTCCCAGCCCGAAACGAAGGATGATAATTTTTCGGTCTCTTGGATCCAGCTTCATCACCGCTTCCCGGATCTGAAAGCGTTCCTCCTTGGCCTGCAGGTTTCGATCCACCTCATCGCCTTCGCTTTCCAGCACGTCGCCCAACAGTAATTCATTTCCGTCTCCGTCGGTATTCAGCGGTTCATCAATGGATACTTCGTGCTTGATCTGCGTGTTTTTTCGAATGTACATGAGGATCTCGTTCTCGATGCAGCGGGAAGCGTAGGTGGCCAATTTAATGTTTTTGTCAGGGTTAAAGCTTGCCACCGCCTTCACGAGGCCGATGGTTCCGATGCTCACCAGATCCTCCGTTCCGATTCCCGTGTTTTCAAACTTTTTTGCAATATATACCACCAGGCGCAGATTGTGCTCGATCAGCTGATTTCTCGCATCTATATCGTTTTTGTCTTTTTGTAACGCTCGCAAAAGTCTGCTCTCCTCTTCGCTCTGCAAGGGCGGGGGAAGCTCGTCGGAGCCGTTGATGTAATGGCAGGGATTTTCAAGACCGAAGATTTTACAGAACAACTTAAAAATCGTAATCATGGTTCCTCCTTTTTATAGAATGCTTGCGGGAACAAGGCATTCACAGTCCGAAAAAGAATGGCAAGCCGGATCGGCGCCGATCATCACCTCGTGCAGAGTGATGGTTTTTTGGGGTGTGATGATCTTCACGCACTCCGGGGAAAAGCCGTAGATCAGCTTTGCCCCTGAGGCGGTGGTCATGGGGATCGCGTGGAAGTTATCACCGGATCGGCTTTCGCCTATGTAATAGGGGCCAAGATGCTCATCATCGCATAAACAGTCCCCCAAAAGAATTACGGGGTATCCGCAGGTGGGCGCTCGCAGAAGGTTTGCGCTGTCACATAAGCCGCAAAGTTCGTACTCCTTGCCGAATGCTGTCAAATGCAAGTTGACTCTGGATTGCGTGAGCTTTTCCCTTGCTTTTAGCGACCAGATGTGGAAAAAAGCGAATCCGAAAATTGCGCCTCCCGCCACTAAGGAAAGCGTGAATTTTGCGTTATCCGTGAGAAAGAGGGAAGAGAGGCCCTCAAGCATTCCTCCGGTCAAAAAGGCGAACACAACGTTCATTGCCAATACAGTTGCTTGTTTTTTTAATGAAATTTTGGGAAAGGAAACGCGCCCCATCCACCACAGGCATAAAAGCCAAAGGAGGATGCTGATCACTCCTTTTAACGAGAACGCCAGCGTCAGACAGGCATACACGGCACCCGTCAGAGATGCAATGAGAAGCCTCCTCTTTTTTATTGCGCCGAACAGGAGTTTCCCGCTTAAAGCAAGAACGGTGTAGTTCATGACGGCGTTCACGAGAAAATAGGTGTCGAGATATATCTCTTGTTTCATTTTGCGCCCCTCCTTGGCAGATATTATACCGCCCGATTCCTAAGAATTTTGTCACAAAGGGGAGGGGAAAAGAAAAGATCCATCCCGGGATGGATCTTTTCATGAGATGATCTTCTATTTTTGAACCACAAGACACACAGCGTGAGCGGCAATTCCTTCTTTTCTGCCGGTGAATCCCAATTTTTCTTCCGTGGTCGCCTTCACACCCACATCGTTGGTCGGGATTTCCAAGGCGAGAGCGATGTTTTCCTTCATTTCATCAATGTAGGGGGATAACTTGGGCACCTGAGCAATGACGGTGGAATCCACGTTGGAGATCTCAAATCCCTTGGAGCGAATCATCTCGGCTGTCCTTTTCAAAAGCTCCGTGCCCGAGATTCCCAGAAAGCTGTCATCGTTATCGGGAAAATAATATCCGATGTCCCTCAGCCCGCAGGCTCCCAGCAGGCTATCCATAATGGCGTGAGAAAGAACGTCGGCGTCGGAGTGGCCCAACAAGCCTTTCTCATAAGGGATCTCAACACAACCGAGAAACAGCTTGCGGTTGTCGGCAAATCGGTGAACGTCGTAACCGTGTCCCACTCTGATCTTCATTGCTTTGTCCTCGCTTTTATGATGTTTTCCGCCAAGGGAATGTCATCCTTGGTAGTCAGTTTAAGATTGGGGGAGTGCAGATCCACAAGCTTAACGGGAAAGCCTGCGTGCGTCACCAGGGAATTGTCATCCGTAACGGTAAAACCGTCTTTTTGCGCCGTTGCCAAGGCAACTCTGTAAATATCGCAGGAGAACACCTGGGGCGTTTGAACCGACCATAGCAGCTCCCGATCCACGTCGGATGCGATCATTCCCCGTGCATCTGCTCTTTTCATGGAATCTGCCACGGGGCTGGCGGCAGTGGCGCCGCCGAAGCGGATAGCTTCCCGATACAGCTTTGTAATGTCCGAAGCTCGGATCAGCGGTCTGGCCGCATCGTGAACGGCCACGTAGCGGCTCTTGCCGTCAACGGCGTAAAACGCGTTGGCAACGGATTGCTGGCGGGTCGCTCCGCCCTTTACGATTCGGACGGGTTTGGTGAAGTGTTTCTCCGCCACGATCTCCTGAAAGATTGCGGCTTCCTCCTCCTTCACAGAGAGGATGATCTCCCGAACCAGGGAACACTCGTGGAAGGCTTTGAGGGAATAGAGGAAAACGCTTTCCCCGCACAAGGGGAGCAGTTGCTTGGAAACGCCGCCCATTCTGCGCCCGCTGCCCGCTGCGGTGATAATAGCGGAGCAAAAAGGGGAAGGATCCTCGGGGCCAAGGGCTTGAAGGATTCTTTTCAGCTTTACGTAGAACCGATTCGTTTTCATGTTTCTTCTCCGAAGTGAGGCTTTTCCCTTATTTTATCATATTTGGCTGATTTTTACAATGCGGTTTTTGAAAGAAAAACGAACAAACCGTAAATTCATAAAATTGAATTGACATTTACGGTGTAAAATGATAATATAATGTATGATATTATACGGAGGCAAAATTTACATGCTTTTAAAACAAAGGATCATTCCGATTTTTTTTATATTTTTGTTGCTTCTTCCCGTTGTGTTCTCCGCCTGCGCGCCCAATGACCCCCCTCAAACGGCACAGACTCAAACGGGATCTACTTCCTCTTCTTCGGTAAACTCTTCTTCTGTTCCTTCTTCCACGGGAAATTCCTCTAAGGCTGATGCATATCTCAAGGAACTGGAAACGGTGGATTACGGCGGAAAGGAATTTCGCATTGCGGCATATCGCCCGAAGAACATCTTCCCTTCGGAATCGGAAGATATCATCGACGATATCGTTTTGGAGCGCAATGAAAAGGTGGAACAGCAATTCCACGTGAAGCTCGTACAGGCCCAACTGAGCGGAACGGATTTTTTTGAAAGCCTTCGCGTTGACAAAAGCTCGGGGATCGTAAATTGCGACCTGGTGGTCGCCCCTGTGGATATGATGAATCTCTTCGTCACCTATTCCATGTATACCAACGTGAATACTCTCGGTTTGGATTTTTCCCGTCCCTATTACGATAAAGGGGCAATGGATGCCGCCACCACAGGAATCATTACCTATGCGGTCTCCGGCTCCTATACCGCTTCTCCCGAGAATTCCTATTGCCTTTTCTATAATAAAACCGCTTATCGGGAAAACGGCCTTGGCGATGTGTTTGCTCTTGTGAATCAAGGAAATTGGACCTGGCAGACCCTTTTGGATCAAGTCAATCACTCCGTAGGCAATAACGCCGCCGTAAAAATGAATTACGGCATCGGCTCTTCCGCAGATGAAGCCGAGTTTATCCGTCTGATGTGGGCCTCCTCCGACGTTCCCTTTTTCAAAAACGATCCACCCTATCATCCCGCCCTGGAGATCGACACGGCAGTTGGCACCGATGTTATCAATCTGATCAAAAAGGTTCGTAATTCCGCTTCGTATTACGGCGCAGACGAAAAGAGACAAAAAAGCGCTTTGGAAAGCTTTGCAGCGGGCGAACTGTTGTTCTATGTCTCCGAAGTGTCCGATTATGCCAATCTCAGCGCAGCTCCCTTTTCCGTGGGAATTGCCCCCTTGCCCAAATACAGCGCGGATCAGAAGGAATACAGCACCTATAGTGACAACACGTTCCAGGCAGTTTATGTTCTTGACACCTGTCCCGATCTTGCCATGACGGCAAAAATGATCGACGCGCTCAACGCCGCCTCCTATGAACTGATTGACAGCGCTTATTTAAGCCTTTATATGCACATGTATCTTTCCTCCAACGAGGAAGGTCTGATGCTTTCGAAGATCTTCTCCAACCGTTACTTTGAGATCGGTTATATCCTTGGGGACGTTTATAATCAATTTGCTTCCGCCAGCACGGATATGATCTACCGAGTTGTCACTGCGGGCGCCAATTTCCGTGTGACCTATCAGCAAAACGAAAAACAGTTCAGAAGGTTCCTTTCCAATGCGATCTTTGATTATCCGGAACCCTCCTCGTCTGTTCCGGCAAGCTCTGCGCCTGCCAGCACCGCGGCTCAGTCCTCTGCCGCGGGGAATACATCCGCGCCCCCTACTTCCGCAAATGCACCTGCAGTGGCCGCATCAACTGCGGCAAAAACTACCGTGGCACCCCCTTCGGCATCAAAAACCACAGCACCCAAGATAACCGTGGTCATCACGCCGGCCACAACGACTGCGGCAAAGCCCGCTGTGACCACTGCCGCCCCCGCCACCTCAGCTCCCGCGGCTGCCGTTTCTTCAACCGCCGCGCCCGTAAACTCCTCTGCGAGCGCGACTGCCGCTCCTTCCGCCTCTCAGGCTCCTGTGACAACGCAAAGCGCCGCGCCCGTAAGCTCCTCCGTTGCAGTTTCTTCTTCAGTCAGTCAGTGAGGCGGCGCCTATGAGTAAGCTGTTCGTTCGTGTCCTTGCCGCTCTTCTTGCCTTGTTGATGGTAGGAGGAAGTGTGTACACCTTTTTGATCCAGTTATAAAAGATTCCCGCCTGCGAGGACC
>JAZNGI010000186.1:0-4656 GCA_045576375.1 Eubacteriales bacterium | reverse complement strand
GAGAAAAATCTGCTTTTTGAGCCGCCGATTTCTCTGATGATATCTTTTATCACAGCCGACTTCATAAAGGCTTGCCCTCCTTTCGATTATTCCTTATCTTTACCATTCTATCTGATCAATGGGGGTCGGATTTTCGTTGATCTCTATGCCGGTGACCTTACTGCTGTTTATATGGATGACTTTATCCGCCATGGGAGTGAGCGCAAGGTTATGTGTGATTACGATAACTGTCATTCCGTCACGGCGGCAGCAATCCTGGAGAAGCTGGAGAATCTGTTTTCCGGTGACATAGTCCAATGCGCCGGTGGGTTCATCACAGAGAAGAAGCTTCGGGTTCTTTGCCAAAGCTCTTGCAATGGCGACTCGCTGCTGTTCACCGCCGGAAAGCTGATTGGGATAAGACGAGGCTTTGTCCTCCAGTCCCACCAGCTTCAGAAAGCGCTGTACGCGCTTATTGATAACTCTTTGGGGCTCGCCCACCACGTGCATGGCAAAGGCAATGTTTTCAAACACGGTGAGATTGGGCAACAGACGGAAATCCTGGAACACAATGCCCAGATGCCGACGCAGACGGGGAATCTTATAGCGGGACATCTTGGTGAGGTCGAAGCCGTCGATGAGAAGCTTTCCGCCGGTAACGCGCTCCTCGCACAGCAAGAGCTTACTGAGGGTGGTTTTTCCCGCGCCGGAGGAACCCACGATAAAAACGAACTCGCCGTCTTCGATCTTCAGATCCACGTTTTTTAAAGCCTTGGTTCCGTCGGGATAGGTTTTGGTTACGTTTTTCAGTTCGATCATAAGGCTTCCCCCAAAGCTCAGAATTTCACGGGTTTGCTGGTGAGATAGCGTTTGACCATCAGCGCCACCTTGAAGGTGATGGCGTGCTCAAACTCTCTCAGATCCAGACCGGTGAGCTTTCTGATCTTCTCCAAACGGTAGACCAGCGTGTTTCTGTGGACGAAGAGCTTACGGGAGGTCTCGCTGACGTTGAGGTTATTTTCAAAGAAGCACTGAATGGTGATGAGAGTTTCTCTGTCCAGGCTTTCCAGGGCACCTTTTTTGAACACCTCGTTGAGGAACATATCGCAGAGGGTGGTGGGAAGCTGATAGATCAGACGGCCGATGCCCAGATTCTCATAGTTCACGATGCTTTTTTCGGTGTCGAACACCTTGCCCACTTCAATGGCCACCTGGGCTTCCTTGTAGGAACGGGCAAGCTCTTTAAGCGAATCCACGGGGGTGCCGATTCCCACGGTTACCTTGATGTAGAACTCGGTGCTGATGGTATCCACGATGCTCTTGGCGAGCTTTTCGATCTCTCGGGTGTCGGTGCCGGGCTTGAGCTCTCTCACCAGCACCACGTCGCTCTCACCCACGCTGATCACATAGTCCTTGTTCTTGTCGGGGAAAATATTCTGAACCACGTCGATGGGAACGATGTCGGTCTTGGAATTGAACTTGATCAGATAGAGGATGCGGGTCGCTTCCCCGTTGACGTGAAGCTCCTTGGCTTTCACATAGATATCACTGGGAAGAATATTGTCAAGAATAATGTTTTTAATGAAGCTTGCTTTATCGTATTTCTCATCGTAAAGGGTCTTGATCTGACTCAGAGAAATACCCATGATGGTTGCCAGGTCGGAGGAAACGGCATCGTCTCCCTCCACGAACACCAGATACTCGGTCTTTCCGTGGGAAACGATGGGACAGTATGTAGCTTGATTGAAAGAGAACTTTTCCTTGGTGTAGAAAAAGTCGTCGTTAAAATCGGGAACCGCTTCACCGATCTTGGCCAGCTCACTGCAGGAAATAATGTATCCGTTTTCATCCACCACGCCGACCACACGGTCAACGGTGTCCTTCATTTGGTGAACTATGCTCTGAAACAATCGATTAGACATAAAAACATGTCTCCTTTCCGAATTCCTCGCTATTGATTTTTCACAAAAAAACGTTTCAATTTTGTGCGATACCACAAATGGATTGGTCAATATTACCATTCAAGAACCAATGGATATACCTATTATATACAAAAACTACCGCATTTTCAAGAGCTTCAACCCATTTTTTACAAATTTTTTCAATAAAATGTTGTGTTTTTAACCAATTTGCGGTAATTTTTCACAGCTCCCAGCAAAAGAGCAGCATACTCAGCACGCAGGGAGCCGCCGTTTGGGCGCGAAGGATTCGGGAGCCCAGGGTGACACGGGGAATGCGGCTTTCATCGATCAGGGCAATCTCCTTGGCGGAAAGCCCGCCTTCGGGGCCGATGAAAAAAGCACAGGAGGAAGGCGCTTTTTCCCGCAGAAGCTCTTTGAGAGAGCACTCTTTTTCATTTTCATAGCAAACAAAGGACAGCTCCTTCTCCTGCATTTGCGCCACCGCCTCTTCAAACCGAAGGGGAGCGCACACCCGGGGAAGCCTTCCCCTTCCGCACTGTTTGGCGGCCTCATTGGCGATTTTCTGCCAGCGTTCGACTTTTTTGGCCACGCTTTTGGCATCGGGACGGCTCACGATATGATCGCTGTACACGGGAGTGAAGCTTGCAGCCCCCAGCTCCACGGACTTCTGCACGATCTCTTCCATTTTTTCTCCCTTACAAAACGCCTGGTACACGTGGATCTCACAGGGGGATTCCTTGGCGGTGGCACAGAAGGAGAGCACCTCCAGGGTGACCCTCTCCGGCTCAATGGCGCGGATCACGCATTGATACTCCCTGGCCTTGCCGTCGCTGACACTCAACTCTTCTCCGCAACGCATCCGCAGAGACAGCCCGATGTGACGGGCATCGCTTCCTTCAATGATGATGGTATGTCCCACCGCCTCTTGGGGAGGACAGGCATGGGAGGGAATGAAAAAACGGGGCATGGGCATTCTCCTTTTCAAGCAGGCAACGCTCTGATCCCGAAAGACCAAAGCGCTGCACAAATGGTATGGCAGATCACGAGGTAAAGACGTAATCCTTATAAAAATCACTGAGAAACTCGGTGGGAACGTACTTCAAAACGGTGCGGATGAAGTGATCGTACTTCCCCTTCCCTTTGAGAATACTGCTTCCGTGGGCATCTAACTGTGCCTGGGAATAGTCACTGAGCAGATGCACCAGGATCTGCTTGTAGTTTTCATCGTAATGGGTGAAGGTGGGAATAAACTCCACGTTGGAGATCTTGCAGGCTCCGCTTTCGTTCTTATCAATATCAAAGGTCACCAGCGCTCCCAAAAGGTTGGAGTTGTAGGGCTGGGCGGAAATGAGGTTTCCCAGGGAATAGCAAATGAGAGTCTGCCCGCCGTCGGCTCTCTTTTTCCATTTCATTTCCTGGATCACGTTGGGATGGCTTCCCAAAATCACGTCCACGTTGAGATCCACCAAATGTTGGGCAATGTTGCTTTGTTCGGAGCTGCGGTCACTTTGACTTTCCACGCCCCAATGGAGATATACGAACACCAGATCCGCCAGCTCCTTGGCGGCGGCTACGTCGGCACTCATTCTCTCTTCATCAATGAGAGGAAGCGTCAGCGAGGAGCCTTCGGGCAACTGCATGCTTTCAAAGGCAGGATCCACATAGGAAAGAAAGGCGATCTTAATGTTGTTCTTTTCGATTACGGTGATCTGATTTTTGGTTTCTTCGGTGAGATTGGCGCCCAAAAGCGCCACGTTTTCCTTCTCTTGCCAGTAGGCAACGGACTTCAACAGCCCTTCCTCTCCCGAAGAGAGCATATCGTTATTGGCGATATTCACCACGTTAAAGCCCAGCTCTGCCATCTGATCACCCAAAAGGGCGGTCTTCCCGCCGTCGGCTCGGTCATCGGTGACGAGGCTTTCCTGATTGTAGAACGCCAGATCCGTGTTGGCGATGAGAGCACGGAGGTTTTCATACATGGGAGCGTAATCAAACCCATACGCCTTAAACTGCGTGGGATCTCCGCTGCCTCCCGCCAGAATGTTGGCGTTGCGATAAATATAATTATATACCAAATTATCTCCCGCTGCCAAAAAGCGGATATGATTGGGGATGGGAACGTAGCCCTCCTGCGTTTCTTCCGTGGGCACCGTGTCCTTTTGGGTTTGGGTTTGGCTCACGGCGGGGGCTTCCTCCGTGGCAGGCGGAGTGGGTGCGGGTTTTGCGGGACCGGGCCCCACCACCACGGCTCCCACGGTGGTGGCAACAAGGCACAGTGCCAACACCGCCAAAGCAATGATTCTCATTTTCATTTTTTCTTCTCCCGTTGCCGCTTTTTGCGGCGCACACCTCTTTTTCCGAAGAAAAAGAAGGATCTATCGTTTCGTTAAAAAGTTAACTTTACATTCCGTAGTTATATTATAATGCAACGACGCATTTTCGTCAAGAGCAATCGCTTTATTCCAATCTGCGTCGAACTCTTTCCAGCGCGTTTTTTTCCAAACGGCTGACCTGGGCCTGGCTGATGCCGATCTCCTTTGCCACCTCCATTTGGGTCTTCCCCTTATAAAAGCGCAGCTCCAGGATTCTCTGTTCTCGTTCTCCCAGCCCCTTGGCCGCCTCCCGCAGGGCAATGCTTTCCGTCCAATGCTCCGTGCTGTCGGTGCCGTCGCAGATCTGATCCATCAGAAAAATGCCGTCGTTTCCCTCGGAATACACCGGATCAAACAGACTCACGGGATCCACCACCGCGTCC
>JAZNGI010000185.1:0-4249 GCA_045576375.1 Eubacteriales bacterium | reverse complement strand
CCGATGGAATAGGTGGTGACACCGCTGATGTTCTGCACTTCGGCGTGAATGATCCGTCTTTCATAGGCGTTCATGGGCTCAAAGGTCATATTTCTGCCGTTTTTCTTCACTTTGGCGGCAGAACGTCTTGCCAGTTGCTTGAGGGTTTCCACTCTCTTTTCCCGATAGTTTTCAACGTCTACGGTAACGCGGGTAAAGCCCTCCTTGCCGCGGTTGGCGGCAAGCCCCGTGAGATACTGCAGAGCGTCCAAAACGTCGCCGTGGTGGCCGATGAGAAGGCCCAGATGGTCGCCGTCCAGCACCACGTTGACTTCGTCCTTTTCCTCGTTGTACTCTGCGCTGATCTTGGTTTCACCCAAGCCGATATTACCGGTGAAGGTCTCCAAGAACTCCTTGGCGATCTGGTCGGGCTTCATTTCATACTTCACCAGGATCTTGGCTTCTGCGGCGCCTACGCCGAAAAAGCCTTTCTTGGGCTGCTCCAGTACTTCTATTTCAAGCTCTTCTTTTTTCTTTTCCAGCCGTCCGCAAGCCAGATCCACCGCGTCTTCCACGGTTTTGGCTGTGACTTCGATCTGCTTTTTCATTCCTGGTCCTCCTTTTTGTTTTGTTCCTCCTTAAGAGGCGCCTTTTCAATGGGGGAATCGCCGGGCTTTGCCTTTTCCTTGGACTTGGAAGAAACCGTTGCCGTGCTCACTTCCTCGTCATCGTCGTCATACACCAAAGAGCGGCGCTTGGGACGGGAATCATCCTGCTTCTTGGGTTCCTTCTTGTTAAGCGCTTTTTCCGCTTCCTTCAACTGTTCGGGAGTGAAGGTGGGAATCTTATACATCTTAGAAAGAACGATCTGCTGGACGGGAGAAAGCAAGTTCTGGGCGATCCAGTAAACGGTGACCGCGATGGGCACCATGTCGTAGGAAATGTAGCCGGAGAACAGGGGCATCACGAAGTTCATGATCTTCATGCTGCTCTGATTGTTCATATCGGCGTTCATAGCGGGTTGATAGGTGAACTTTCTGGTGAGGATCTGGCTCAGGTAAGCACTGAGCAGAGACACCAAGGCAAACAGCGCGGGAATGCTGAGTAAGCCCGCTTCCTTGGGGATCACACCAAGATCAATAGAGCCCCACAGCATAAGAGAGGGGATCTTATCCACGAATTTTTCCGCTTCCCCCGCACCGTATTTGGCGTTGTAGGCCTTGATGAAGGCTTCTTCATCGCTGTGGATCTTCTGAATGTCCTGGATCTCAGCGTAATAAGAGTTCTCCTGAGCGGTGGTAGCCGCAACGGAAGAGGAAGCTGCTCCGGAGGAAGAAGGAGCGGATTCGGCGGTGGAGCCTTGGGTTTGAGAAGGGGAAGAAGCGCCGCCGTAGAGCTCAGTGACCACCGTGTGAACGTTTGCCACCTGAGTCTGATCTAAGCGAGCCACGTAAGTCAAAGGACTGCGCACCACGGTGTAAAGACACAAAACCACCACCAACTGAATGATCATGGGCAGACATCCGGCGGTGGGAGAGAACTTTTCCTCCTGGTAGAGATCCAGGATCTCCTGCTGCATCTTCTGCTGGGTGACACGGTCGGTCCGACCGGCATATTTCTTGCGGATCCGCTCTTCCTTGGGGCGCAGAGCCGCCTGCTTTTGAGAGTTCTTCTGCTGTTTAATGCCCAAGGGGAACAGCACGATCTTCACCACGATGGCGAAAACGATGAGAGAAACGGTGTAGCTGTTGGTAAGAGAATACACAAAGCTGATAAGGTAACCGAAGGGCACCTGAATAATATCAAACAAATTCAATGTTCTATCCTTTCCGATCCGTCCCCTTGCGGGACGGGATCACGGGGTCACAACAAAGGATCGTGACCGCCCTTGCCAAAGGGATTGCAACGCAGGATGCGCCACACACAAAGCCCCAGCCCGAGAAACGATCCGTAGCGGGCAAACGCCTCCGCCGAATACGCGGAGCAAGAGGGACGAAAGCGGCAACTCTGCTTCAAATTCGGGGAAAGAAACCGCTGATAAAGCCGAATCAAAAAAATAAAAAAACGCTTCATTTTTCCCCTTCGCCGTTTCGGGTGACACCAAGCTTTAGAAAGGCACTGCGAAGATCGCGCTCCACGTCTTTGGAGCTGAACGTGCCGTCGTAACACCCCGAACGGGCAACGATAACGATGATCTGATCCCGGCAAAAGGGATCGCCGTCACAAATGAGCTGACGGTAGGCTGCTCTGATGATACGTTTTGCTCTGTTTCGCTCCACGGCGCCGCCCAGCTTGGTGCTGACGGTGATGCCCATCAAGGTCCCGGTCTCTTTGAAATTTCTCATACAATATACGCAGACACTTTTTGCGACCGACTTTTTTCCTTTTTTATAGGCTTTGGCGAACAGATGGTTTTGTTTGAGGGAATTAAACTTCATGGGTCCCTCCGTTTTGGGATGCAACATCCCTTCTCATAACGATTTCCCCGAGCCCAAGTGCCCGAGGAGCTTTTGAAAAAACGAAAAGCCACCGAACGGCGGAACCGCAAACGCGAATCCCCCGCCAAACGGCGGCACAAACGAAAAAAACGACGAATTCCAACGGACTTCCGCAAGCGCTCACGGAAGCCCGAGGGACAATTTCAAAAAGCAATGGGTAGGAAAGATCAGTAAGTGAGTCTGGCTCTTCCTTTTGCTCTGCGTCTCTTCAAAACCTTTCTGCCGTTAGAGGTTTTCATTCTCTTGCGGAAGCCGTGTTCTTTCTTTCTCTGGCGCTTCTTGGGTTGATATGTTCTCAGCATGCTGACACCTCCTTCTAGAAATTAGTTGTCTGCAATATCCTCATTATTATAGAATATTATGGACAAATTGTCAATAGGATTTGCAATTTTTTTTGATTTTCCCTCTTTTATGTTTCCCTTATTTGGAAAAACGGCTCAGGCTGGCGCCGATGGCGGTGGCGTACTGCGCCTTGGCAGGGATCACGAAATTCACACCGAACATCTCCGTGAGAGAACGGAACACCGTTTTCGCCTGGGGAAGAAGTGCCAGGGTGCCCGTGAGCACGATGTCCTTCACGCCCTTGCCTCTGGCGGCAAAGACGGAGACCATTCCCACCGTTTCAAAAACCAGGTTGATGATGCCCAGGGCAATGTCCGCCTTGGTGGCGGTGTCGCTGAGCTTGCCGAAGTTGGAAGCTGTGGTGGAGGAGCGCAGGGTGGAGGTGATATCCCTCTCGGAAATATCTCCGATGCGCAGATCCACGTTGGCCAGATCGCCGTCCATGGCCAGTTGGCTGATATGGTCGATGTTGCGCATTCCCAGAATCTTTCCCGAAAGCCCCATCAGTGTGCCGCCGCCCACGCCGGTGCCTCCCAGATACTCTCTGCGGTTTTGATCTGCCATCACCGTGGCGGTGCCTGTGCCCATACTGACCACCAAGGCCCGTTCCAGCCCGGAAAGATACAGCCCTCCCAAGCCGATGGCTTCAAACTCCTCCACCTTGGCGGTGTCCAGCCCGTAGGGGCCGTCGGAAATGAAGGACGAGCCTACGCCCGTGATCACTACGCTTTCTATATCGTTAAGGGCAAGGGAATTGGTGAGGGTAAACTTTCCGAAGGCGCCGTAATAAGACGCCACGGGGTCATTTGCTTTTACCATGAGAGGCTCTACCAACCGCTTTTCTCCGTCAAACCCGCAGATCTTGGTGGTGCTTCCTCCGATGTCGATCCCAACGATCACCCATCTCACTCCTGACACTCAAAATTTTCTTTCATTATACATCTTTTCCCGTTTTCTGTCAATCATTTCATTGACAAGGAAAAAAAACTGTGCTACAATGCCCGTGGAAGGAAGTGATTCGGATGATTCTGGCCGTTGACATCGGAAACACCAACATTACCGTGGGAGGCTTTTTGAACGACTCCCTTTGCTTTGTTGCCCGAATGGCCACCAACCCCTCGGCCACCGAGGCCGAATACGCCGCCAAGCTGCGGGAGATCCTTGCCGTGCATCGGGCGGATCCCTCTTTGGTGCAAGGTGCCATCGTTGCTTCCGTGGTTCCTTCCTTGAACACCGTCATCAAAAGCGCTCTGCGCTTTGCCTTCGACGTTGACGCCCTCACCGTGGGTCCCGGAATCAAAACGGGGCTGAACCTTCGCTGTGACGATCCCTCCTCCGTGGGGGCCGATCTGATCTGCGCCTGCGTGGCCGGCCGCAATGATTACGGCGCTCCCCTGCTGATCGTAGATATGGGCACGGCAACGAAGATG
>JAZNGI010000184.1:0-10185 GCA_045576375.1 Eubacteriales bacterium | reverse complement strand
AGGTCTGCCTTCAGTCCCGTATGCTCAACATGGCCAAAGGCCCCGCCGTCCATTCCCTGCGACAGCAGGCCGACCGCAAGGCTTATCACCGCGAAATGAAAAAGGTGTTGGAAAACACCCCTCACCTTCGCCTGGTGCAGGCGGAGATCGTTGCCCTGAGAAAAGGGGAGGAGGAGTTGGAGCTGGTCACCCGCTTCGGCGCCGTGTGGAAGGCCAAGGCGGCCGTTCTCTGCTCCGGCACCTATCTCAACGCCAACATCGTGGTGGGAGACGTGAGCTACTCGGCGGGCCCCGACAACCTCTATCCCGCAAACTTCCTCACCGACAGCCTAAAAGAGCTGGGCATCCGCTTTATGCGCTTTAAAACGGGCACCCCCGCCCGCATCCACGCCGATTCCATTGACTACTCCCAATGCGAGCTTCAGCCCGGGGACGAGCCTCCCCGCCCTTTTTCCTATTACACCGACCCCGAGGCCTTTCAAGCCATCTCTCAGATCCCCTGCTACACGGTGTATACCAACGAGACCACCCACCGGATCATTCGGGATAACATTCACCGCTCCCCCCTGTATTCGGGGAAGATCAAAAGCACGGGCCCCCGCTACTGTCCCTCCATTGAGGACAAGGTGATGCGCTTTAGCGACAAGCCCCGCCACCAGCTCTTTTTGGAGCCCATGGGGGAGGACACCAAAGAGATCTACGTGCAAGGACTCAGCTCCTCTCTTCCCGAGGACGTGCAGTTACAGGTGCTTCATTCCATCAAGGGGCTGGAAAACGCTCGGGTGATGCGCACCGCCTACGCCATTGAATACGATTGCATCGACCCCACGCAACTGGAGGCCACGCTGGAATTCAAAGAGATCCCGGGGCTCTACGGGGCGGGCCAGTTCAACGGCACCTCGGGCTACGAGGAAGCCGCCGCCCAGGGCATCGTGGCAGGCATCAACGCCGCTCTGAAGCAAAAGGGAGAGCCTCCCATGGTGTTGGACCGCGCCTCCTCCTATATCGGCACCCTCATTGACGACCTGGTGACCAAGGGCACCCAAGAGCCCTATCGGATTATGACCAGCCGTTGCGAGTACCGTCTGATCCTTCGCCAGGACAACGCCGACCGACGGATGATCGAGTTTGGCCGAGGAGCGGGACTCATCGACGACCGGCGCTACGAAAGAAAACAAAAGCTCTTTGCCCAAATTGACGGGGAAGTGAAGCGAATGGAATCCACCTTTTTGCCTCCCTCTCCCCAATTGCAAAAGATCCTGGAAGAAAACGGCAGCTCCCCCGTGGACACGGGCACCCGCCTGGCAGAGCTGGTGCGCCGCCCCGAGCTGGACCTGGAGAAGCTCCGCCCCGTGGATCTGACCCGTCCCGCCCTTCCCGAGGAGGTATTTTCCCGGGCGGTGATCGAGGTGAAATACGCGGGCTACATCAAGCGCCAACTGGCAGAAGCCGAGGCCTTTCAAAAACTGGAACAAAAGCAGATTCCCCCGGACACGGATTATTCCCTCATTAAGGGCTTGCGCCTGGAGGCGGCGGCAAAGCTTCAGAACCTGCGCCCCCGATCCATCGGCCAGGCCTCCCGCATTTCGGGCGTGAGCCCCGCGGATATCACGGTTCTGCTGATCTATTTAAATATTGTGTGAGGAACTTATGTCTTTAACCCCCAACTGCGCCGCCCTCCTACAGGCGGCCCTGCCCGATCTCTCCCTTTCCCGTGAACAACTGGAGGCCTTCGGCGCTCTTTACGCCCGCCTGTTGGAAGTGAACGAGAAGATCAACGTCACCGCCATTAAAAGCATGGCCGACGTGGTTTTAAAACACTTTGCCGACTCTCTGACCCCCCTGTGCCTGTCCGAAGTAAAACAAATGAAGGAGCCCTCCTGCTTTGACATCGGCTGCGGCGGCGGCTTTCCCGGCCTTCCCCTGGCCATTGCGGTGCCCGGGATGAAGCTCACCATGATCGACTCCACGGAGAAAAAGATCCGCGCCCTGGAGGAATCCTGCGCCCTGCTGGGTCTGCCCAAGATCCGCTCCGTGGCAGGCAGAGCCGAAGAGCTGGCGGCCGTGGGCGGCGTCTATCGGGAAAAGGGCGACCTGGTGTTTTCCCGCGCCCTGGCCCGTTTGGACGTTTTGTGCGAGCTTTGCCTGCCCTTTGTGCGACCCGGTGGCTATTTTATTGCCTTGAAGGGCCGTGACGCTCAGGCCGAGCTGTCCGAGGCACGCCGCGCCATCTCTCTGTTGGGCGCAAAATTGGTGCGGGTGGTGGACACCACGCTGTCCCCCGACTTTTATAAGGATCTCCCCCTCAACCACGAGGAGCTGGCCGCCGCCGCGGAATTTGCCGATTCCCGCCGCAGTCTGGTGGTCATTCAGAAGATCTCCCGCATCGCTCCCGGCTATCCCCGCCGCTTTGCCCAGATCAAAAAGTCCCCGCTCTGAGCGCAGCTTTTTCGCCCGAAAGTTGCCTTTGATTGCAAGGGCCCCGGGAGCCGTTTTTTTAAAAAAAGGTAGACAAAATCACAAAAAAGTGCTATACTGATGCTACGAATCGGGCTTTGGGAAAGTGGCAAACAAGCCCGTGAAAAAAGCCGCAAGGAAGCCGGAACTCTTGAAGGAAGTCTGATGATTTGGGGCTGTTGCGGTTGCAACAGCCTTTTTTCTTTTTCGGGACGTGTCCTCCGGGTCATCCCGAGCAAAGGGCGTTTGCGCCCGCAAAAAACACAAGGAAAGGAAAGCTATGATCTATTTTGACAACAGCGCCACCACGCCTCTGTGTCCCGAGGCCAAGGATGCCATGACGGCGGCCATGGAACAGTTTGCCAATCCCTCCAGCGTTCATCGGGCGGGCTTTGAAGCCCATCAGCGCCTGGAAGAAGCCAGAAAGACCGTTGCCAAGACCCTTTCCTGCTCCCCGGAGGAGATCTGCTTTACCTCCTGCGGCACGGAGGCCGATAACCTGGCACTCCTGGGCGCGGTGCGCGCCCTGCGCCGACGGGGCAACACCGTCATCACCACCGACAGCGAACACCCCGCAGTGGCAGAAACGGCCAAGGCCCTGGAACAAGAGGGGCTCACTCTGATCCGTTTAAAAACCAGGGGGGGCGTGCTGGATCTCCAAGAGGTGAAAAACGCCGCCGCCAAGGGCGACGTGATCGCCGCCAGTCTGATGCACACCAACAACGAAACGGGCGCGGTGTACGCCGTGGCTGAGGCCAACCGATGCATCCGCGAGGCCAACCCCAACGCTCTGATCCATTGCGACTGCGTGCAGTCCTATCTGAAAACGCCCCTGTCCTTCTCCCTGTTGAACGCAGACCTCATTTCCGTGAGCGCCCACAAGATCCACGGGCCCAAGGGCGTGGGTGCCCTGGCCGTGAAAAAGGGCGTGCGGATCGTGCCCCGTCTGTTGGGCGGCGGCCAGGAAAAGGCCCTGCGCAGCGGAACGGAAAACACCGTGGGCATTGCAGGCTTTGCCGCGGCGGCAAAAGCCGGGTGGGAAGGAATGCAAGAAAACGCAAAAAGAGCACGGGAAATCAAAGAAGCCGTTTGCCGCGGGCTTAGGGATCACAAAAAGATCTTTTTCAACCTTCCTTTGGGAGAAAGTTCTCCTTATATTTTAAGTATGCAGGCACAGGGATATAAAAGCGAAGTGCTGCTGAGAATGTATTCCGATGCGGGCATCTGCGTTTCCGCGGGAAGCGCCTGCTCGGCAAAAACGGGAAAGAGCCCCGTGTTAAAGGCCTTCGGACTTTCCGACCGAGAGGCCGATTGCACCCTGCGCCTCAGCTTCGGAGCGCAAAACACCTTGGAGGAAGCCGAAGAATTTTGCCGCGTGACCCGCACGCTGGTTCGATAAAGGAAAGGAAACCACCATGGCACAGAAACGATGCATCCTGCTCAAATACGGCGAGCTGATCCTGAAAGGCTTAAATAAGCGCTTTTTTGAAGATAAATTACTGGAGGACGTGAGACGAAAGCTTTCCGATCTGGGAGAATTTAAGGTGAGCGTGCTCCAATCCACCGTGACGGTGATGACCGAGGACGAAAGTCTTTACGAGGAAGCTCTCAAGAGAATGAAGCGAGTTTTCGGCATTGTGAGCGTTTGCGTGGCCTATATGGCCGAAAAAACCCCCGAGGACATTGAGCGGGTGGTGAAGGAATATATTGCCCCCACTCTGAAGGGCTACGCTTCCTTTAAGTGCGACGCCCGACGGAGCGACAAGAAATTCCCCCTCACTTCCCCCCAGATCGCCCGCTTGACGGGAGGCGCCTGCTTAGAGGTGAATCCCCGCCTGAAGGTGGACGTTCACAACCCTCAGATCACCGTAATGACCGAGATCCGAGATCACTACGCCTTCATTCACGCGGGAAGCGAAAAAGGGGCGGGCGGAATGCCATGCGCCACGGCGGGAAAGGTGATGCTTCTGCTTTCCGGCGGCATTGACAGCCCCGTGGCGGGCTATCTTTTGGCAAAGCGGGGCGCCGCACTGGAAGCGGTGCATTTTGAAAGCTATCCCTACACCTCCGACCAAGCCAAGGAAAAGGTCCTGAAGCTTGCCCGGCTGGTGGCAAGATACACGGGCCCCGTGAAGGTGCACGTGGTGCGCGTTACCGACATTCAGCTTGCCATCCGCGACAACTGTCGGGAGGAGTATTTCACTCTCATTCTCCGCCGCTTTATGATGCGCATTGCTCAGAAGCTGGCCCGTTTCTACGGGTGCGGCGCTTTGGTCACGGGGGAGAGTCTGGGCCAGGTGGCAAGCCAGACCCTCAGCGCCCTGGGGGCAACGGACAGCGCGGTGGAGATCCCGGTGTTCCGTCCTCTCATCGGCACCGATAAGGAAGACATCGTTGCCACCGCCCGCGCCATTGACACCTTCGACACCAGCATTCTCCCCTACGAGGATTGCTGCACCGTGTTCACTCCCCGCCACCCCAAGCTGGTGGTGGAGATGGAAAAGCTGTTGGCGGAGGAACAAAAGCTGGACGTGGAGGCGCTGATGGAAGAAAGCCTGAAAACCAGAGATACCGTGATCTGCAAAGGAGAGGAATAAAATGAGCGAAAAGCAAGGCTTTGCCGCAAAGCTTCTTCCTTGGGTAATTTGCGCCGCCGAGGTGGTGCTGTATTGCTTTTGGTTTTTGCTTTCCCAGCTCATCGTGTCCTTTTTGCTTGCCGTTCCCTACGCCTTTGCCAAGAGCACCGTTCTGCTCAAGGAAGGCTTGGACTCGCTGCAAGCGTCCCAAGAGCTGTTGCGCCTCTTCAACGAAGAGTTTCTCCCCGTGCACACCCCCTGGATCAGCTTGCTCTCCGCCCTGCTGGCGGTGGGAGTGCTGATTCCCCTTCTGAAAAAATTTCGTCCCCCCTGGAAAGAAGAGCTACGGCTGAAAAAGCCCTCCCTTGGCTCCCTTCTGCCCGTGGCGCCCCTGGCGGTGGCCCTGCAGATCTTCATCAGCCTGGCTCTGTCGTTGGTGATGCTGATTCCCTCGTTGGGGGTTTTCAGCCAACAGATGGAGGAGTATTCCTCCCTCGTTGCGGGGGGCTCCAACAAGTGGGTGGAGCTTTTGGCCGTGGCCGTGGCGGCGCCCTTATGTGAGGAGATCTTTTTCCGCGGCGCCGTTTTATCCTCTCTGAAACGCACGAAAATGCCTCTTTGGCTGGCCATCACCCTGCAAGCGGCGCTGTTCGGCTTGATCCACGGTCTGCCCTTGCAGATGGCATACGCCTTTTTGCTGGGTCTGCTTTTGGGCTTTCTCACGGAGAAATTCCACTGCCTGTGGCACAGCGTGCTTCTCCACGCCCTGTTCAACGCCGCAGGCTATTGGACACAGCTTCTTTCCGATTCGCCCTCCCTTTGGCTCTTTGGGGCGCTGTTGATCTTGTCGGCGGTGATCGCCGTGCTGAGCCTGCGGGAGCTGTTTTTCAAGAGCAAAGAATGTGAAAAAGGAGAAGACCATGCAACCTGAATTTGTGGTGGCGGGGCTGGGAAATCCCGGCAGAGAATACGCCTTCACCCGTCACAACGCCGGCTTTTTGGCCCTGGATCTCATCAGCCAAAAGCTCAATTTTGAGATCAAGCTCTCCAAATTCAAAGCCCTGTGCGGCAGAGCCTCGGTGGACGGCGTGCCCTGCCTGTTTATAAAGCCCCAGACCTTTATGAATCTCTCGGGAGAGGCGGTGAGCGAGGCCCTGCGCTTCTATCAGCTTCCCCCCCAACGCCTGGTGGTGATCTACGACGACGTGAGCTTTGATCCCGGCACGCTACGCATCCGAGCCAAAGGAAGCGCGGGCGGCCATAACGGCATCAAGTCCATCATTGAGCATCTGGGAACGGAGGATTTTTGCCGCATCAAGCTGGGCGTGGGAAAGAAGCCCTCCTATATGGATCTTGCCGCCTGGGTCTTGCAGAAGATCCCCGAGTCAGATCAAAAAGAGCTCTTCTCGGCCTTGGAAAAATCCGCCGAGGCCCTGCCCCTTCTGTTAAAGGGCGAGATTGAAAAGGCCATGTGCCTGTACAATTGATTTTGTGAACACCCCCCGCAGTTTTTGCTGCGGGCATTGGTGTCTGTGCCGTTTTTGGGGAAAGCTCCGTCCCCGCCCCGCTGAAAAAAGAAAGGAAAGCTATGGATTTTATTACCAACGCCCTGCGTTCCCAAGCGTCGTTTGGGCCGCTGATTCAAAGCCTGTCCCTGCAAAACAAGCCCGTGTCGGTCTCGGGGCTTTGCGAAAGCCTGCGGCACCTTGTGCTGGAGCAGATCGCCGCGGCAACCAAACAACCGCTGATCGTGTTCGTTCCCGATGAAAAAAGCGCCAAGGAGCTGTTCACCAAGATGAATCGGGGGGTTCTGCGGGTGTATCACTTCCCCGTGCGGGACTGGAGCTTCACAGGCTTTGACGCCGCCAGCCGGGATTTTAGCTCCCAACGCCTTTGTGTGCTCTGCGCTTTGAGAGAGCAACGGGCAGACGTGGTGATCTGTTGCGTGGAAGCCGCTTGCCAGCACACCGTGCCCGAGGGCACCCTGGGCGCCGCTCTCAAGCGCCTGCGCCTCTACGACGATATTCCTCCCGAACAACTGATCGAGCACCTTTTGGCAACGGGATACCAATTTTGCGAAAAGGTGGAGGGCAAGGGGCAGATCTCCCGCCGCGGGGGCATTATCGACCTGTTTTGCCCCACAGAGGAAAGCCCCGTGCGACTGGAATTTTTCGGAGACACCGTGGATCGCATTTGCTCCTTTGACCTTTTGACTCAGCGCAGCACCGAAGAGTTTCAAGAGGTGCTTTTGACCCCCGCCGACGAGTTTTTCTTCTCCCGGGAAGCCGCCGACACCGTGGCAAAAGCCTTGAAACAGGAGCTGAATCAAACCGAAAAGGAAGAAAAAAAGCAACTGCTTCGGGAACAACTGGAGCGGGTGGAGCAGGGCCGCCCCTGCGCCGCCGATTGCTACCTTTCCCTCACGGGGCATCGGGAATGCCTTTTAGATTACTGCACCCACGGGGTGTTCAGCGTGGTGGACAGCGCCCTCTCTCAGGAGCGCCACGCCATTGCCCTGGAGCTTTTAAAGGAAACGGCAAAACATCTGGCCGAGCAGGATAAGCTCCCCTTGGTGCCCCAGGAGCTTCCCCTCACCGATTTTTCTTTGTTTTTGGATCTTCTGCGGGAAAGCCCCTGCGTGTGCCTGGAAAGCTTTGCAGGGCGGGGACTCATCCCCCCCTCGGGCATTTTTCCCTTCCAATCCCGTCCCGCGCCCGATCACGGGGGAAGCTACCCGGTGCTGTTGGATATCATCAAGGGCTACGTGGGGGAAAACCGCCGCGTGTTCTACGCCGCCGATAACTCCCTGGCCGCCGCCACCCTGCGGGACAAGCTTTGGGAGGACGGGGTGAAGGCCCATTTGATGGACCCCCAGGTCTCGGGAGAGGATGCTGAGGCGGGAAACGTATATATTTATTCACAAACATCGGATTTTTATGTAATTACCCAAGGCTTCGAGCTTCCCGAAAGCAAAGCGGTGTTTTTGTCGGACGCGGCCAAAAGCCAAAAGAGCCGCGGCAGCGTGCGGCGGCCCAACCCCGTGAAGAAAAGCGCCAGAGAAACCATTGTCAGCTATGCGGATCTGGAGAAGGGGGATTACGTGGTCCACGCAAGCTACGGCATCGGCGTGTACGAGGGCATTGAAAAGATCGCCAAGGACGGCGCCCTGCGGGACTTTATTAAGATCCGTTACGCGGGCAGCGACGTGCTTTACGTTCCCTGCAGTAACATTGAAAATATCAGCAAATACATTGGTGCGGGCAGTGACACCCCGGGCATGAAGCTTTCGAAAATGGGCTCGGAGCAATGGCACAAAACCAAGAGCCGCGCCAAGCAGGCGGCAAAGGACATTGCCAAGGATCTGATCCGCCTGTACGCGGAGCGCAACAGCCGCAAGGGCCACGCCTTCGCCTCGGACAGCCCCTGGCAAAAGGAATTTGAGGACGCCTTTGAATATACCCCCACCGAGGATCAGCTCCGTGCCGCCGACGAAATTAAAAAGGACATGGAAAAACCCGTGCCCATGGATCGGCTGCTGTGCGGCGACGTGGGCTTCGGAAAAACGGAGATCGCCCTGCGGGCCATTTTTAAATGCATGATGGACGGAATGCAGGCGGCAGTGCTGGTGCCCACCACCATTCTTGCCTGGCAACACTATCAAACCGTGCTCAGCCGTTTTCGCGGCTACCCCGTGAAGGTGGCTCTGCTCAACCGTTTTTGCACACCAAAAGAAGTGAAAAAGACCCTGGCGGATCTGAAATCCGGCGGGGTGGACGTTGTGGTGGGAACCCACCGACTGTTGCAAAAGGACGTGGAATTTTATTCTTTGGGGCTTTTGGTGGTGGACGAGGAACAGCGCTTCGGCGTGAGCCACAAGGAGAAGATCAAGGAACAGGCCAAGACCGTGGACGTGCTCACTCTCACCGCCACGCCCATTCCCCGCACCCTGAACATGGCTCTGGGCGGCATTCGGGATATGTCCGTTCTGGAGGAAGCTCCGGGAGACCGTTTCCCCGTGCAGACCTACGTGACGGAGTTTGACCCCTCCCTTTTGATGGAGGCCGTCCGCAAGGAGCTTCGTCGGGGCGGCCAGGTGTTTTGGCTGCATAATCATACAGAAGAGCTTGCCTCCCGAGGGGCAATGATCGCCCAGGCGTTTCCCGAGGCGCAGGTGGCCGTTGCTCACGGAAAAATGGATAAGAACGAGCTCAGCCGCATCTGGAAGGATATGATGGATCACAAGGTGGACGTTCTGGTGTGCACCACCATCATTGAAACGGGGGTGGACGTGACCAACGCCAACACGCTGATCATTGAAAACGCCGATCGCTTCGGCCTGTCCCAGCTTCATCAGATCCGAGGACGGGTGGGGCGCAGTGACCGCAAGGCCTATGCCTTTTTCACCTACCGCAAGGGACGGGAGTTAACGGAGATCGCCCAAAAGCGGCTGAAGGCCATTCGGGAATACACCCAGTTCGGCGCAGGCTTCAAGCTGGCTTTGCGAGACCTGGAATTAAGGGGCGCGGGCAATCTCTTGGGCGCCCAGCAGCACGGACACCTGGAATCCGTGGGCTACGATCTGTTTATGCAGCTTCTTGACAGTGCGGTGAAGGCTCAGAAGGGCTTGGAAGCCGAGGAAGAAAAGAAGGAGTGCACCATTGATCTTGCGGTGGATGCCTTTCTGCCTTCGGATTACGTGGGCTCCTCCAAGATCCGCATTGATATTTACAAAAAGATCTCCGCCGCCCGTTCGGAGGAGGAGATCGTGGAGGTGGAAACGGAGCTGGAGGATCGCTTCGGCCTGCATCCGGGGGCGGTGGAAAATCTGTTTCGCATTGCCCGCTTGAAGCTGGCGGCCATGGAAATGGGCGTGGAGAAGGTGAGTCAGCAGGAACAGCGCTTGGTGTTCTACTCTTCTCAGCCAGATCTGAAAGCCCTCAGCCTGGTGCATGACGTGTATGCCAACCGCTTTGCCATTCTCCTCACAGGCAAGCCCCGCTTCACTTTGCAACTGACAAGCGCTGACCCCGTGGGACAAGCTTTGGAAATTCTCTATCATTACCGCCAATTTTCTCACGAAAAGGTATAGATTTTTTCTTTGTTTTATGATATAATATATAGGTAGAAAGTTTTTTTCAAGATTTTGCAGGAA
>JAZNGI010000183.1:0-1871 GCA_045576375.1 Eubacteriales bacterium | reverse complement strand
ATCTTCAGATCTTTGGCAACGGCGGCGGTTTGCTCATCCATAAGAGAGGTTTGCAAAACCCGGCTAAGATATTTCTCGTCCATTTCCTTACCGATGACAGTGATCTTCCCTTGCGCCACGAAAGCATCGAAATCGCAGCCGTCCAAGGAAGAGAGAAGATCAAACTCGTAGCACCGGGAAGCGATCACCTTGGCCAATTCGACCGAGATTTGAGCACCGTTGTCCCAATAGGCCTTGTAGCCGTTATATTCCTTGGTGTTGTGAGAAGCGGTGATGTTGACTCCCGCCTGACATCCCAGAGAAAGGATGGCAAAGCTCAATTCGGGCGTGGGACGGAGAGATTCGAAGATCCACACCTTCACGCCTTCCTTGGCAAGGACGGCGGCGGTGATGCGGGCAAATTCCTCGGAGTGGTTGCGGCTGTCACAGGCGATCACCACGCCTCTTCTTGCACCCCCAGCCTGTTTGACGGCATAGGCCAACGCCTTGGTGGCAACGGCAACGGTGAAACGGTTGATGCCGCCGGCTCCGGGATGCATTTTTCCGCGGATCCCCGCGGTGCCGAATTCCAGAAGAGAGAGAAACACCTTCTGCTTGAGCTTCTCTTCCCCGGCCAATCGTTCAAGCTCTTCTCGGTCCTCGGCGCTCAAAGCGGGGCAATTCTTCCATTCCAGATAATTCTCGTGGGCAATTTTGCTTTTTTGCTCTTCGGACAATTGGCAAACGTTTTGGAATAATTTCATCTCTTTAGTCCTTTCCATTCGATTCTTGGTTTACCAGTGTTTGAATGACCTTTCCCGCCGCGATCAAGCCGCACACTCCGGGAACGAAGCTGGCGCTTGCGGGCACCGCGGAGCCTTGGGTCTTTCGGGGCTCTTCCCGAGAGAACACCACGTCCAAGCTCTCCACTCCTGCTTTTCGCAGGCGCTGACGCATGACTCTGGCCAACGGACAAACACAGGTGGAGAACAGGTCGCAGACGGTAAAGGCCGTGGGATCGGTTTTATTCCCCGCGCCCATACAGGAAATGACAGGCACGCCCAGGGCTTTGGCGCGGGTGATGAGAAGCACTTTGGAATTCACGCTGTCAATGGCGTCAACCACGTAATCCCAAGAGGAAAAATCAAAACGGGACAGAGTTTCTTCAGAAAAAAACTCGTTGACGGCACTGATCTGCGCCTCGGGGTTAATTAAAAGCGCCCGCTCTTTCATCACCTCTGCCTTGAAGCGCCCCAGGGTGGACTCCAGTGCCACCAACTGGCGGTTGAGATTGGTGAGATCCACTCGGTCTGCGTCAATGAAAGTGAGGTTTCCCACGCCGCCCCGCACCAAGGCCTCGGCAGCATAGCTCCCCACACCGCCGATCCCAAAGACTGCCACGGAAGCATTTTGCAAGCGTTGGATCGCCTCGGCGCCGAAGAGAGGTTCGGAGCGGGAAAAACGGTGTGCCATGATTTTCTCCTCTTTGTCAATTCTTTCCACTATTTTATCATATTTTTCCCCTGATTGCAAGAGGCATCTTCGGGGAAGAACGAAGGTCCCCGACCGAAAAAGGCTCGGTCGGGGATGCCTATTAAACTTTCATTAGCAAGGGCAACACCATGGGACGGCGCTTGGTGCGCTGATAGAGGAATTTACTGACCTCGTCCTTAAGGTGGTTTTTCACGGTATTCACGTCAAGGCCGTGGGCAAAGCCGGTTTCGATCACGTCTCTGGCTTTGTTTTTCACCTCGTTCATCAGCTCCTCCGACTCTTTTACGTAGATAAAGCCGCGGCTGATGATCTCGGGTTCGCCCAGCAGATAGTGCTCCACCAGATCCAAAGCGGCAACCACCACGACCAGACCGTCCTCAGACAGATGGCGGCGGTCG
>JAZNGI010000182.1:0-1660 GCA_045576375.1 Eubacteriales bacterium | reverse complement strand
TTGCCTTTGAACGGTGGATTCCCTGGATTGCTTTGGTGCTTCTTTCTTTCATCGGCGGTAAAATGCTTCTGGAAGGAATCCGAAATGGGGAGGAAGAACAGCGACCCACGGTAGGCCCGGGGGCTCTGCTGATACAGGGCGTGGCCACCTCCATTGACGCGTTGTCCGTGGGATTCACCATCTCCCATTACGGTGTTTGGGAGGCTCTGCTCTCCTGCCTTCTCATTGGAGCGGTGACTTTTTTTATTTGCCTTTCGGGAATCCTCATTGGAAAAAAAGCGGGAACCGGGCTTGCCAATAAAGCGGGGATCCTTGGCGGTGGGATCCTGATCTTCATCGGGATCGAGATCTTTGTCACGAGTCTGTTTTGATCTCACAAGAAAGGGCTCTTCCCCGAAGGAAGAGCCCTTGGTATCTTGTATGATCCTCATTGGATGTTCAGAATTTGACAAAGCGCTTTGCTACCGCGCACACGGCACGGTAGAGGGGCCCTTCCAGCTCCGATTTTACTTCTCCAAGGTGCTTGCGGATGGGCAGACCCTGGGGACAATGGCTCTCGCATTTTCCGCACCCGATGCAGTTGGCGGCGGAGGTGGAGTTGCTTCTCAGGGCGGTGCAGATAGCGTAATCCACCAATGCGTGAAACTTTCCTTCGGCAAAACGGCGGTTATAAGCGGCAAAACAACCGGGAATGTCCACCCCCTTGGGGCAGGGAACGCAGTATCCGCAGGCGGTACAGCCTACCTTCATTTTGGCATTGATGGCCTGTGCCGCTTCCCTGAGCATTTTCTGATCGTTTTCAGTGTATGAGCCGGGGGTGATGGTGGATGCGGCGGCAACGTTTTCCTCCACCATTGCTTCGGAATTCAT
Organism: Eubacteriales bacterium; assembly: GCA_045576375.1. Classification (GTDB taxonomy): domain Bacteria; phylum Bacillota; class Clostridia; order Oscillospirales; family SIG627; genus SIG685. The sequence goes on along the minus strand of JAZNGI010000182.1, from coordinate 790 downwards.
TCCCGAAAGAACCACCGTCACTTCCTTTTGATCCCACAGCCAGCCCAATGCCCATTGGGCGGGGGTGCGTTGGGGCACAGCACTGGCAAACAGCGACTTGGCCTTTTCGGGCAGCTTATTCACCAGCTTTCCTCCCCGTAAAGGCTCCATGATCATCACGGCCATTCCCTTTTCGGCGGCATAGTGTAAACCCCGCCGTCCCGCCTGGGAGTGTTCGTCCATATAATTATATTGGATCTGGCAAAAATCCCAGTCGTAGGCATCCGCAAGGCGGCAGAACATTTGCGTGTTCCCGTGGTAGGAAAAGCCGATCTGCCCAATGGATCCCTCCGCTTTTTTCTGTTCCAGCCACGTTAAGATCCCTAAGCTTTTCAAGCGATCCCAGGTGTCAACGTCGGTGAGCATGTGCATTAAATAGTAGTCCACGTGATCCGTCTGTAGGCGGCGAAGCTGTTCTTGAAACATCTCCTCGGCTTTTTTTGCGGATTTGAGTAAATAGTGGGGGAGCTTTGTAGCAATGTACACCTTGTCCCTTAAGTGGTTGCGGGCAAGGATCTCTCCCAAGGCCGCCTCACTTCCCGGGTACACGTATGCCGTGTCAAAATAGTTCACGCCGTTTTCAACGGCTTTCAAAATCTCTCGCTCTGCTTTTTCCAGGTCGGTTTTTGCCCCTTTCCTGGAGAAACGCATACATCCGTATCCCAGCACCGAAAGAGAGTTGCCGTAACGGACGTTTCTGTAATTCATTTTCATCCCTCGTTTCTGAATGTAAGTATATCATAGTTTCCCT
>JAZNGI010000181.1:0-16921 GCA_045576375.1 Eubacteriales bacterium | reverse complement strand
ATAACCGCGTCATCGCCGTGAAGGGCGAGAACATCGTGGACTATGAAATCAACGAGGCGCTGGCAATGAAGAAAACCATCAGCGACAAAATGATCGAAACCTGCAAAATTCTTTCTCTGTAAAGCCAAATCTTTCCCCAACCAAAATAAGTTCCCGTTGTCAACCGACAGACAGCGGGAACTTTTTTGAGTTACTCCTGAGCCAAGATCAGCGTGGCAAGAGCCTTGGCGCTGTAGTGGGCGCCGTTTCGGGCCTCCTCCAGCGTGTTCCCGCAGCTACCCACCTCTAACAGCATAGCCCCCGCCGAAACGTGCTGATTGAAGCGCACGTCCCGCACGTAGACAGAGCGGGACAATCCGGGGTAGAGCCCGTCCATGGTGTCCTTATACAAAAGCGCGTTGCCCATATTGGTGCGCCAGTCGGGGTGGGAATATCCGCTCTCATCCGTTCCCATCACCAGCATCACCTGGGCACAGGGCTTCCCCTCGATCACCGTCAGAGGCTTGATCTTTTCCCCGTTCTCCCGCACAATGGAATCCCGGTGAATGTCGATGACGTAGCGAATGGAGGGATACTGCTCCAGATACGCCATGGCGGAGCGGTAGGAAGCGCTGTAGGAGTTGTTAAAGTCCGTGTCGTGGATGGTGGTGCAATGGAGGGTGGGCACCCCCATCTCCTCCAGCACGCGGCAAAACTCCTCCCCCACCGCCAGAATGCTCTTCTCGGGGTCGTCACTGCGGGGAGAATCCCCCTTGGGATCGTAATACCCCTGGGCAATGCCCGAGGGATCCAAAAACACCGCATCGGGATCTCCCTCCCAGAAAGCCTCCGTGCCGTGGGTGTGAAGCACCAGCACCAAGGGCTCCTCTCCCGCCGCGGGGGATAGCTCCGCCTGCTCCCGCAGGGCAGCGGGGTCCAGCTCGTAGTCGGTGGTGTTAATAAAAAGCGAGCCTCCCGACAGATCCTTTTTCACAATGGGCTTCATCCCCTCGGGGATTTGAAGGGTCACGTTCAGCGGGGTCTCCGGCCCCGTGGGAGAAGATAGAGCGTTTCCCTCCAAAAGAGCGTGAAAATAGGCGCCGCTTTCATCGTTGTTCTCTTCGTCGATCTGCGCAGAGACCGCCGCAAGCCGCCAAGCCAGATCCTTGGCGGAGTATTCCATGGCCAGGCACTCCACGCTGTACAGATCCACTTGGTGGCTCAACAGCACCACGCCCAAACAAGCAATGCAGATAAGGGGCATCAGGGCGTAGATCACAAAGCCCTTTCCCATGGCCGTTAAGCGGCGTTTGATTCGTTGTTTCATTCTTCCTCCCCCTAACAGGCGGCAAGGCTGATCATTGCATCAACCTCCAGCCCGGGATGTAAGGCCAGGTTGAGCCCGTAGCCGATGAGCCTGCCCATATTCTTCATAATGCTATCGCTCTCCTTGGGCGTCACAAAAAAGTTCATGCCCCGATGCTCCAAAGAACGGCTGAGCGCTTCTTCATCCACCTGCGCCCCCGCGGCAAGAGCGGCGTCGTAAGCCAGCGTGGCGGCATCCACCACCGTGGGCACGCCCACCGTCACCACGGGGCATCCCATGGTGTCCTCGTCCACGCTCATCCTTCGGTTTCCCACTCCCGAGCCGGGGGCAAAGCCGTTATCGGAAAGCTGAACGGTGGTCACCAAACGGGAGATCTTCCTGGCCGCCAGGGCATCCACGGCAACGATCAGCTTGGGCGAAAGGCTTCGGGCCAACGAGCGGAGGATCTGCGCGCTTTCAATGCCCGTCTGCCCCAGCACGCCCGGAGCAATGGCCGTCACCTCTCCCAAGCCCAAAGAAGTAAAAAGCCCCGGTTTCTCCTCCTTGATGTGCTTGGTCACGATGAGATGCTCCACCGTCAAGGGGCCGATGGCGTCGGCGGTGATGAAGCGGTTTCCCAGACCCGCAACCAAGATCTGCCCTGCGCAAACTTCGCCCATCACCTCTCTGAGCGCTTGGGCCAGGCCTTGTGCCTTTTGGCAAAAAAGCTCCGTATCGTCCTGCCAAGGGCGCCCCACGTCCAAACTCACGTATTTTCCCGCCGCTTTACCCGTGGCTTTTTCTCCCGCCTCGTTAAGAATCTCCACCAGGTCTCCCGACAGGCACCCGTAGTTGGCCTGGGCGGTCTTCACCCCTTCCAGGCTGCTCCCGTCCACCTGCGCCAGCTCGTGGGCCTCTAAAGCAAGATCGGTCCTTATGTTCATTCTTTTTTCCTCCTTGTTTTTCAGACTCGCCTTGATTGTTTCCCATTCTCCTTCCATTTATATGCAAAGGAGGAAATTTTTTTCGTTTCCGGGGATTTTTTGAAAGTTTTTTTTAAAAAACTCTTGATTTTTTTCTCGGTTGGTGCTATGATATAATGTACTGTGAAATGCAATCTACTCTGACGGGAGGTGTAATGATGCCAAATATCAAGTCAGCAAAGAAGCGTGTATTGGTTACCGAAAAGAAAACGCTTGCAAACAAAATGTTTGTTACTTCTCTCAAGACCATGATCAAGAAGTATGAAAAAGCTGTTTCGGAGAACAACACCGAGCTTGCACAGAAAACCTATAAGGACGCTGTCAAGAAGCTGGACCAGGCAGTTGCAAAGGGACATATCCACAAGAATGCAGCCGCCAGAAAAAAGAGCCAGTTCACCAAGAAGCTCAACTCCATGGGCGCCTAAGCCAAAAGGACGAACGGTTGACCCCATTGACGGTTCGCGTCGGCATACTCTGCAGACACCATCCGAACCTTGCGTTGAACCGACGCCGACCTTATAAAAAAGTGAAGAAGACCGCTTTTGGCGGTCTTTTTTCATTCCCCCTCTCTGCACAGTAAGCGAAAAAAAAGAGAGGCACACACGATCAAAAGGGAAAGATTCCCCGCAACTTGCCAAAGAAACAGCGAAATCACCAGTAAAACTCCCACGGTTATGCGGGAAAACAGAGCCAAAAGAAGATCCGCGCGGCTCAGATCAAAGCGCTGTGCCGCAAGACTGTGAAGAATGACCCCTCCGTCCAGTCCGTCGGCGGGAAGCAGATTCATCAAGGCCAGAAAAAGGGAACAGAAAAAGAAAAAAATCGCCGCGGTGCTTCCTCCCGTGGCGCGGATCACGCACCAAGCGGGAAACAAACAAAGAAGATTCGCCCCCGCACCCCAGAAGGCCACCAGCGCATCCTGAACATAGCTTCCCCCGTGCCCGCTAAGGCGAATGCGTGCGCCCATCAGCCCCAAACTCATGGCCTCCACTCTCTGCCCTGAAAGTCCCGCGCAGATCAGATGCCCCGCCTCGTGGATCCAAGCGGCCAGCAAGAGCAAAAGCAGGTAGCCGTCGGTGTTCATAAAAAGCAAAAGCCCGCTCAGCGCCACCTGAGCAGGGTGAAGAACAAACCGCCGCGGCAAAAAGCGGCCAAGCCCCTCCTTTAAGCCCATTCGCCCCGCTCCTCCAATCCGAACCAGGCGGCGCAAGCCTCGCTCTCCTGTAAAAATCCCACCAGGCATTGGGCGGCGCTACCGAGCCCCTTTTTCTCCCGGGCGCCAAAGAGCACCAAAAGGCAAAGAGCAAGAATCACCCCCAGCATCACGGCCCGTTTCAAATCGGCTCACACTCCCTTCCTGTTCTGAATCTATGTCAAATAGATCCCTTTTATTCTTTTCATACTTTTCAATGATTTTTCAAAACGTTATTGACTTTTTGGCCGATTCACAGTATAATAAGGAACAGGATGATCCTTCCATCCGCAATTTTACACAAGGAGAACAATGAAAATGAAAAAGATTCTGTTTGGCGCAATGGCCGTCATTATGCTTCTGCCTCTGCTCTTTTCCTGCGCACCGGCTGAGCCCGAATCCACCAAGTACGGCACTGAGGAAAAAGCAGTGAAGGTAACCGTCGTCATCGAAAACCCCGACTACGTGCCTCCCACCTCTGAGCCCGCTGAAGGCGAGGAAGAGGAAGTGGATCCCGAGAACCCCGAGTTCTTCTACAACGGCACCGTTGAGCTCTACGTAAAGGACCCCACCGTGGCAGATGCTCTGCAGGCCGTGTTCCTCAAGATCAAGGACACCTACACCTGCTCCATCGCAGAGGATAACAGCGTCACCATCGACGACTACGCCGATTCCTTTGCTTCCAACAACTCCTCCTTCTGGGAGTACACCGTGAACGGCGTTGCCACCAAGTCCGCCATCACCTCCGAATCCCTCAAGCAGGGCGACAAGCTGGTTGCCGTGTTCACCTCTCTCATCAACGAGACCACCGAAACCCAGGAAGCAACCGCATAAAAATTTAAGCCAAAAGGGCTGTCTCAAATACCCGAAACGAGTGTTTGAGGCAGCCCCTCTTTTTTTATAAATATCCTCCCACCCTGGCGTACATTTCCAGAGATTTTCTGAAGTCCTCGTCGATGGCAGGATCGTTGATGATCTTCTTCACGTTGTCCGAGACCTTTGCCCGATAGTCTTCTTCCAACTGCTCATCGCTGTCGTCCCACCAGGGCAAGCCGTCCTTGCTGTCTGCCAGGATCTGTTCATACATATCCAAAGCGCTGATGTCGGGAACGGTGCCTTCGTCTTCCTTCATGGCTTCCTTGGCCTCATAACGGGAAATGGAGTTTTCCAGCTCCACGATGGCATCCTGATACTCTCGGATGATCTTCTTCATTTCCTCGTCGTATTCCTTGTCGAACTGCCGTCTGTCTTCCGCCAGCCTGTCCTGCTCCAGTTTGAGCTTTTGCTCCTCCATGGAATGATCGGAGGCGTATTGCTTCTCTTTCAGATCCAGCTCCCGCTCCGAGGCTCTGGCCTCCTGCTCCTGTTTGGCTTCCTCCAGCTTTAAGGCGTAAAGATCCTTGCCCAGCCCCGTCATTTCCGAGAGCATGGCTCCTTCGCTTTGGGCATCTGCGCTCTGCTTTTCGGCCTGGAGATCCCGAACGGTCCGGCCATAGCGATCGGCCGCCTGATTCATGGCGTCGTTTCTCACCAGATCGTTCATCAACTGCGCCTGAAGGCTCTCTCCGGAATTAGAAAGCCCGTGAGCAGACAGGGTGTTCTGTGCGTTCTTTGCGCTGATCCTGGCCTGGGCGGATGCAGCGTTTTGCTGAGCTTGGTAATCCTTTTTCGCCTGATCCAACTGGTTTTGATACTGCTGATCTCTGGCGCTCCTGGCTTGGGAATACTTTTCATAAATGCCGTCCATCCCGCCCGAAAGCCCCTCCCAGAGCTTTTTCATTTCATCCTTGAGCATTCTCGTCTCCTCCTATATATTCAATAAAAACGGCACCGTCGCCTCCCGCAGTGGGAAGCTTTTCCACAACGAAGCGGGTCTCGGTTTCAAAACGGATTCGGCCGCCTTCCCCGCCGCCGCCGTTTCCCGGTGCCTTGCCCCGTCTGCCGCCTTGGCCAAGCAGACTGTCTGCACCCATGGCGATCCGCTCCTGCCCCCATGGGTTTTGGTGAGCCCCCGAATAGCACATCACCGGAGTATCGCCCAACTCATAGGTGCGAACGCCCACCGGCCCGCCTTCTCGGCTTCCTCCCTCGGCCACGACGCGGATGTCATTGGTGAAGTAGATCTCCGTGCTCCCTCCCTCTTGGGAAAGCATTAACCATTCAAAGTGGCCTTCTTCCATTTCCTGCGTGTCCAACACCTGTCCTAAGGTGATCTCACGGCGAGGAAACGCTCCTTGGCCGATGACCATGGACATCCTTGCTCCCTTTTCCATATAACGGAAAAACTCCCCGCAGGCCCCGGAAGCCCCGCCGTGGCAGTCATAGCTTCCCACAGGTTGTGCCAAAGGATTGATAAGCGTTCCCGCACCGCCGCCGCCCACAAGGCGAATGCGATAGAGCCCCGCTCTGGGAGTAATGAAGGTGTAAGCCCCTCTTTGGGTATAGCTCACGCAGCGAAATCCGTGGCTTTCCTTGGCGTGAAGCAAGTCTCTGAGAGGAGAAGTCAGCTTTTCTTCTCCCAAGGAGCCGTCGGGAATCGCTCCCGTTACGGCAGAGTTCAAGTCCTCCCGCAAGGTATCGGCAAGCTCCTTTAACGCCGCAAGCTGATCGTAAACGTTTTTTCCTTTCAAACCGCGGATGGTTGCACTTCCCAAGCGTTCCGCCGCTGAGCTTCCCGCTCCGTTGGCTTCCAACTGGCGAAGCAAGTCCTCGTTGATATACTCTTTAAGTGCCTGCACCCCTTTATCAAATTCCGCCTTGATCTTTTCGGGGGTATAGCCTTCGGAAAGAGAGGGGCGGTCGGGCAGGCGGGAAATGAAATCAAGAGCATCTTCCATTCTGTTGAACTTCATTTTCGTTCTCCTTTACACTTTTTTGTCATTGACCGTTCCCGTTAAGGTCAAATTTTCGATCTGCGCATCCCAAGTTCCCTGGGAGCAAAGCTTCAGCCGAATGCGATGGAAACGCCTTGCCTCGGCCCGCACGCTCAATTTGCGCCGATGGTAAGCGGTGTTAAAGCTCATTCGGTCAAAGGCAAGCTCTCCAAAGGAAAACAAAGAGGAATCACTCTTCAAGATTCGGCTTCTTCCGTTGGGAAGGTTTTTCCCCTCCACGTCTGCCGTCCAGGAAAGCTCCACCCGATTTTCTTCGTCCGCCGCCATTTTTACACCGATGCGGTGAAGAGTCTTGGTGTGGACCTCATCCCCCAAGCTCAGCTCCGTGGAGCTCCAATGAGCGTCGATGCCCACGCCGTCATCGCTTCGTCCCTCCACGGCGCACAGTTTTCCGTCGGCGGTACCAAAATAAAAGCTTCCCCCCTCCTCTTCAAAAAAGCAAGTGGGTTTCCAGCCGCGGTAGCGCCAGAACACGTCCAGGGAGGGTGAGTACACATAGATGTCCTTTTCTTGCGTCACAAGATAAATACAACCGTCGGAGGGACGGCGGTAAAGCAATACCTTGCTCAGATCCGTTGCAGACAAGCCCTTTTTAATGCGCCCGGAAAACACCCGCGCGTTCTTTTCCTCTCTCACATTGGTGGCCATCCAGCGGCAAAGCCCCTCCGCCGTCACGGTCACGGGATCGTTCTCCGCAAAGGAAGCGTTGCCCGGGGCAAGATTTCCCGCCGCCGCGGAAAGAAGGTACACGGGATAGAGCGTGCGCACCCTCCCCAACTGGTCGGTGGAAGACTGAGGACAGGAATAATAGGTGCAGTCCTTGGTGAAGATCACCTGGCGGTCGTAATGCCGCAAAATGTCCGTAATGGGCGTTCCGTCCCCCACCCGGGTATAATGGATCTCGGGGAAATACCCCAAACAGGGCTTGCCATCTGCGCTTCCCGAATGAAAGCGCACCGCAGGACAGTCGGGATTGCCCCACAAAAACAGACAAAGATCGTTGTCGCCGCCGTAGCTCATCCCCCACCGACAGCGCAAGATCTGCGCCTCTTTTACAGGATCGTGCTTGGTAAAGCCGATCTCCAACCTGTCGGGATTGCCTGCCGCCAGGGGCCCGTTGAAGATCACACACCCCTGCCTGGGATCCGCTTCGTAACTGTCAGGATTCGCCGGCACACCGTTGAGCAACACGTAGTCCACGCTGTCCACCGAAGGAAAGCTCAGGAAAAAAACGTATGCCTTTCCGTCGGGAGAAAAGGTCTGTCGGGCCCTTCCGCCCAGAAGATTCACGTCCTCCAACGGCGTTCCCACTCCCTCGGGAGAGGTGGCCACCGTTAACAGGGGACGGTAGGGTTCAATGGGAGAGAAGCCCGTTTCGGGGTCAAACACCCGAATCTCTTCCCCGCTGAGAAAGAGCAACTTGCCGTCAAACTCCACCAGCTCCACAAGATCGTGCCCGGGCAAAGTTCCGATCTGCTTCATTTGGTCAAAGCCCGTCTCGGAATGCCACACCCGTTCCCCCTCCACCAAAAAATAGTGGCGGGTATTCAAAAACAGCCCCGATCGGATCGCCCTTATATCACCGTCAAACTTTTTTACCGTGCGAAAACCCGGACGCTTTTTCAAACGGTAATCCTCGGTGATCATAAAGTTGACCATATCGGGGCTCTGATGCTCCTTGGGCAGACTGTTTTCATAATTGTCCGCCAGCCCGCCGAAGGAGCGGATCACATAGGAAAAATCCTTTGCCATAGTTCCTCCTTTTCTCGCCGCGAATGTTGCCGCCGCAGGAAAACGGCTTGAAGGAGAAAGACGGTCGTTATTTTTTTCGCCTCTTCCTTAACGGCGGCAACACCGCTTCGGGCTTTACAAGTCTCCGTACACGTTGCGGATCCTGTGTCGTCTGGTGCGGTTAAAACGCCTCTTCAAGGCGCTTTTCTCACTTTCGTAAAGCTTGAGAAAGTGAGTGGCCCGAGATGGGTTTTCCTCCAGGAGCAGTAAATAGCACAACCCGAAGGGAAGCACCGCACGGCAGATCAAAGGGTGCAGACCGATCTCATCCTCCAGCTCCTTTACGGCAGCGGGAAGACGGTTGTCCGAGTCGGGAGTGATCTGCTTGAGAATGCAGTCCAGCTCGTCTAAACCGCCGCTGAGCACGTTAACGATTCCCGCCGCATTGCGGGAAAAGCCTTCCAGATCATAACAGATCCCTTCCTCCTGTGCCGTTTCCCCCAAAAGAGCAACGGCAATGTCAAATACCTCCCGCACCTTCATCTCTTATCCTCCTCAGAGGGCGGCTTCGGCGCCGGGAGTGATGTTCAGATACACCATCTCCTTGGGATAGATGATCTTCGCACCGTAGAGATGAAGTCCCTTCACCGCGTCGCCGTGGCGAAGCTCGGGCTCATACGCCTTCACGGAATTCACCTGCTCGGCAAAGGCAATGGCGCGGGGCGTTCTGGCGATACAGCGGTATGCGCCGGAATCGTCGGCAACGATGTTGTTGCTCACGTAGATATCAAAGCCCATAAACTTGCCGATGTAGCCCCTGCCCAGATCCTGCACGTTGTCGGTGGAACGAAGCACCTTGGCCAGCACCAGCTTCTGCTCCACGGCGGGAGATACCTCCAGGGAGATCTGAGCGGAATTGGGCACGTTGTGCTCCATGAGGATCTTTCTGGCCTCGGAAATGGTGTTGATGATGTTCACACTGTTGGCGTCCTCGTTGGTGACGGTGGCAACGCTGTCGTCGGTGAGAGAGTACACGAACTTGTCTGCCACGTCTGCCAGCGCGTCTGCCGCCTCCTTCATTGCCGCCTGCATCAGACCCTTCTTGCTCTGAGCCATGTCGATGTCGTCTATGAAGAAGTTGAAACCCTTGGCCTGATCGATGATCAGGGTTCTTTCGTTGTCGCTGAGAACCTCGGCGGCGGGCATATCGGTGTTCTTGGCATAGTCAAACACCGTCACAGGGCCGATGCCGCAGATCTTCACGCGGTCGCCCTCGCCGCGGATGGTGCCCTCAAACTCGCGGTTGGAGAGCTTCACCGCCACATAGTTCTTCTTCAGCTCGCTGTAGAGCGTTTCGCTCCAAAGAGTGGGAATAAAATTCTGAATTGCCATAATCGTCTTCCTTTCTTATTGTTTATTTCCAACTGTCCATGGAGTTGAGAATCGCACTCAAATGCTTGCGAATCTGCTCCGGGGACATGTTTTTCACGGTTTCTCTGGTGAAATATTCCTTTTGGGCGCCCTTATCCGAAACCTGAGGCGGCGCGGATTGGGAAACCTTGTCATTCACCGAACGGATGTGGCTCTGCTCCTTGGCGCGCTTGACCATCCACAGACAGTAAGCCGCGCAAAGACTGTCGCCCTCACTCACGCGCTCCCACACCTCTTCGGGAACGGCGTCGGCCTTCAGCTTGGGAAAGAGCTCCAAAAGCTCGGCAATGTCCTTTTTCAGCTTCTGCTCCTGGCTCATTGCCCCTTCGGAAAGAGTTTGTTCCTTTTCCGAGGCGGCCTCTTGTTCCCCCTTCTCCTTAGGGGAGGGGGATTTTGAAAACAGTTCAAGAATCTTTTTGTTCATTTGCTTCTCCTTTTCTCAGCAATACTTCCTCCAATAACGGCGCCTTCTGAGGAATAAAGCCCTCGGGAAGTCGCTCTAAGTATTGACAAAAGTCAATGTGCCCTTCCGACAACAGCTTGTCCAGGGTGCTCATGGTCGCCAGCTCGCTCCAGTACACCGAAGCGCCCGCCCGCGCCTTGCAATGGAACAGCGCGTTTTTCATGCTCTCCGGATCCAGCGTGGCCGCCGTGGCCTCCTCACCCTCGCGGTATACCAACAGACGGGAGGAGTCATAATAATGAACGATGTAGTCCAGCCAGATCATGCCCAGCTCCTCGCTCAGTCGGTACAGCGACCGCTTCTGATTTTCCAGAGGAATGGCAGAGGCTTGCTGAAGAGCAATGATGGCCGAGGTGTTATCGGGCTTCACGTTGCCCAAAGCGGCATCCGTGGCACCCATCAGCTCCTTGGTCATGGAAACGGTCATATTGATGACCTCCAAGAAGCCGTTCTGCATGCTTCCCGGTTCCAAGCGGAAAGCGGCGCTTTCCACGGGGCCGTTCACCGCAATGGCCTCTCCGATCTCGTTGGTCCATTCGTCGATGATGTTGGCGTTATACACCACCTTGGAAAAGGACAGGTCCATCATGTGCTTCATCACCATGGCAAAGGCCTTGTTCACGTAGAGCTGATTATCAATGAGCCCCGTTCCCGCCGCCTGGCCGTGATAGCAGTTTTTCACCCGCTCCCAGTTCATCAGCGCCACGGGATATCGGCTCAGACCCGTGTCCCGTTCGGGACAGATCACACAGCCCGCCGTGGATTTGCGGTAGTGCACCGTGCCGTTCTTTCGGTAGAGCTTGATCACGTAGGTGCACTTGGTACCCTCCAGCTCCTTCTTTCCGAAATCTCCCGACTGCTCAAAGGTGTCGCTGTCGCTGACGATACGGGCCAGCTCCTCCCGCTTCACCCCGTTTTGCGCCGCCTCCTCTCTGAGCACCTCCACCAGCTCTCTGCCCGCCAGCAGGATGTAGGGCTGATCCTGCACCTCGGGATCGTTCACGTCGCCGAAAAACACGTTGGTATTGTCCACCAGCTCCGTCACGAAGTCGCCGCGGTAGCCCTGCACGTTTTTCTTCTTGGGATCCCACCACACGTAGAGCACCATGTCCCCGCTCACCGCGGCGTCCAGCAGCCCCCGAGAGAACAGATCCCGCACCCCGTCTTTGTCAAAACGGTAGTTCAGGTAATCCGAAAGCACCCGACAGGCGCCGTCCAGGCGCTCCCTTTCTCCGCGGGAGAAGAAGTATTCCATTCCTTCCGCACTAAACTCCAGCGAGATCTTCTGGGACATCACGGTGGAAATGAAATAGTTGATCAGCCTTCGGAAAATGTTGAACACGGGCGTGGGCAAGCCGCCCGATTCCACACCGTTCCACTGATCGCCCCGGTAGAACCGTTCGTTACGGTCCACGGTTTCGTAGAGCCCGATGCTTCGGTTATACTCCCTGCCCTTTTCAAAGAGCGCGAAATCGTCCGTAAGACTCTTTTTTTCTCCGGTCAAAGCAAAACCTCCTTCACAAGCGATTTCTCAAGGCATCCCTGCCTTTCACGGCGTATCCTATCACCCCTTCCCGCTGACAGTCAATGACAAACTTTTGAGTGTTTTCCCCCGACTTGCAATTTTTTCGTTTTTTTGTTACAATAAAAGCACTACCAAAGAAAGAGGCCGCTTATGAACACTTCCTTAAAGATTAAAGAACGCCCCCCGCGCAAAAGCTTTTTTCGACGGCATTGGTTTTTGTTTTCCCTTCTCTTCTTGGCACTGACAGGAGCCGCCCTCACCGCCGTTTGCTGTTTTTCTCCCCGCTTTGCCGAAGGGCTCTCCACCACCCTCTGCTCCTGGGTGCGCATCGGCCTGGGCGCCGTCACTTTAGTTATCCCCTTCTGTTTGGCAGAGCTTTTGGTGCTGCTTTTGGTGCTTTATCTCTTGCTGTGGCTGATCCTGTGCGTGGTGGGCATCGTAAGAAAGGCAAAAAGAAAAAAGCCCTCTCCCCTGTTGAGAAAGCTTTTAAGCGCCCCCCTGGCCATTTTGCTGTTGGCGGTGATCCTCTTCACCTTCACCTTTGCCCCCTGCTATCACCGCTTCTCCGTTTCCCGCCACCTTTCCTTGGAAACGGCAGTCACCGAGGATCGGCTCTTTGAAACCCTGGAATACTTGGTCAACGAGGCCAACCGCGTCATCCCCTCCCTCACCTTCAACGCCAAGGGACAGGCCGTTCTCCCCGGGGATTTCTCCCACACCGCCAAAGCCGTGAACCAATGCTACACCGCCTTCGCTCAAAACCTCCCCTTTCTCCAGACCACGGGCTTCCCCGGCAAGGCCATCCTTCTCTCCCCCTATATGACCTACACCCACATCTCCGGCATCTACACCTATTTCACGGGAGAATCCTCTATTAACACCAACTATCCCGAGTATCTTCTCCCCTTCACCCTGGCCCACGAGTATTCCCACCAGCGGGGCATCGCCGCGGAAAACGAAGCCAACTTCCTGGCCTTCGCGGTGTGTATGTCCTCCTCGGATCCCTTCTTCCGCTACAGCGGCGTTCTCAACGTATTTGCCTCCGTGGCCAACAAGGCCTACGCCCTGGACGAGGAACGCTATTTTTCCGTCATCGAAAAGCTTTCCCCCGCCGTGGGCAATGAATACGACGCCTATAACCAATTTTTCAAGCAATATGAAAACAGCCCCGCAGGCGAATTTTCTTCCGCCGTGAACGACGCCTATCTGAAGGCCAACGGCCAAACCCAGGGAACCGTCACCTACTCCCTTGTCACCACCCTGATGGTCAACTATTGCTGTGACACCCTGATCCCCGCCCAAAAATAAAAAAAGAACCGAAAGAGATCTTCTTTCGGTCTTTAGAAAAAAACGCCGTCGGATTGCTCCGACGGCGCCTGTGTTCAGTTCATTCCCAGCTTTTCAAGGATCAACTTGGCGCAGTCGATCTGGTTGGGGATGTTGCCCTTTTCATCCTTCACTCTCCAGATGTCGGGGGTGATCTCGTCGGCAACGTAGATCTTGCCGCTCTCGTCGTATCCCACCTCGATCTTGAAATCAATGAGGGTCAGGCCAAGGCTTGCCAGCTCTTTTTTCAGCACCTCGCCCACACGGACGGTCACGTCCAAAGCTTCGTCGTACTGTCCGGGGCTCAAAATACCCTTCATCAGGCAAATACGCTCGGAGATCAGAGGATCGCCCTGCTCGTCGCTCTTAACGGTCACCTCGCAATAGGGAGGATCAAACACGATGCCCTCCTCCAAATCAAAGCGGCGGCACATACTGCCCGCGGTGAAATATCTGCAAACGAATTCCAAACGGGGCACGGTAAGGTTTCTCACCTTCATCAGACCCTGCTCCACGTCGCCGCCCAGATAATGGGTGGGAATGCCGTTCTTCTCCATCAGCTCAAAAAAGTAGTTGGAAACCTTCAGGCCGATCTTGCCCTTGCCCTCAACGCTTCCGCCCACGGTGTTGGACCCGGGATCGAACACGCCGTTTTCACCGGTGGCACTGTCCTTGAAGAACAGATGCACGATGCCCGTCTCTTCATCCAAAAGAACGTTTTTGGTTTTGCCTTCATACAGTTTTTTCATGAATCACAGCTCCTTTGCGCGGTTCGCCCGTGACGGCGCCCAACGATCATTGGTTAATTTAACGCAGACATTATATCACATTCCTTATGATCTGACAAGATTTTTTTCTCCTTTTTTGCAATTTTTTCACTTTTTTGTCCCGCAGGCAATATTTGAAAAGTCCTTGCCCCAAAACTCCTCCCCTTTTTTGTGAAAAACTTTTTCCCCCTCCATTGACAATCGGAAAAAACTTTTGTATAATACTTCTTGAAAACACAGCTTTTACATGACTGACGGATTTGCGGATTACCGCAGGGGAATGTAAAGGATAAAATAGCCGACCGTCTGGGCAATTCAGTTTTGCAAAAGCTGATTTGCCCCTTTTTGTGCTTTCGGGGCAGATCCCGAAAACAGGAGGTAACCGTATGGAACACGCAAATTGGAACGGATTTCGCCAAGGACCCTGGCAAACCGAGATCAACGTGAGAGACTTTGTGCAAAAGAACTATCAGCCCTATTGCCAAGAACCCGATTTTCTCACCGGCGCCACGGAGCGCACCAAGGGCTTGATGAAAAAGCTCCAATCCCTTTTCACTCTGGAGCGGCAGTACGGCGGCGTGCTGGACATTGACACCGCCACCGTGTCCTCCCTCACCAGCTACTCCCCCGGATACGTGGACAAGGACAACGAGATCATCGTGGGTCTGCAGACCAACCGCCCCCTGAAGCGAGGCGTGAATCCCTTCGGCGGCATCCGAATGGCCCGCCAGGCCTGCGAGGCTTACGGCTACAAGCTCAGCGACAAGGTGGAGGAAGAGTTCCGCTACCGCACCACCCATAACGACGGCGTGTTCCGTGCCTACACCGACGAAATGCGCAAGGCCCGTAAATCCCACGTGATCACCGGGCTTCCCGATGCCTACGGCAGAGGACGCATCATCGGCGACTACCGCCGCGTGGCTCTCTACGGTGTGGACCGCCTCATCGAAGAAAAGAAAAAGGACAAGGCCGCTCTCAGCGAGTTTTTCGACACCGAGCAGATCCGTTTGGACGAGGAGCTCCACAAGCAGATCGCCTTTTTGGGCTACCTGAAGGAAATGGCCGCCATGTACGGCTTTGACATTTCCGCCCCCGCCGCCAACGCCCGTGAGGCCGTTCAATGGACGTATTTTGCCTATTTGGGCGCCATCAAGGAGCAAAACGGCGCCGCCATGAGCTTAGGGCGTGTCAGCACCTTCTTTGACATCTATCTGGAGCGGGACATTGCCCGCGGCGTCCTCACCGAGGAAGGCGCCCAGGAGCTCATAGACGATTTCGTGATGAAGCTTCGCCTGGCCCGCCATCTGCGTACCCCCGAGTATAACGAGCTCTTCGGCGGCGACCCCATGTGGATCACCGAGGCCGTGGGCGGCATGGGAGAAGACGGCAGAACCCTGGTGAGCAAGACCTCCTACCGTATCCTCAACACCCTTTACACCCTGGGCTCCTCCCCCGAGCCCAACCTCACGGTGCTTTGGTCCAATGAGCTTCCCGCCCCCTTCAAGCGCTTCTGCGCCAAGCTCTCTGCCGACACCGACTCCATTCAGTATGAAAACGACGATCTGATGCGCCCCATCTACGGCGACGATTACGCCATCGCCTGCTGCGTTTCCGCCATGAAGCTGGGCAAGCAGATGCAGTTTTTCGGCGCCCGTTGCAACCTGGCAAAGCTTCTGCTCATCGCCATCAACGGCGGCTACGACACCACCAGCGGCATCCACATCGGCCCGCAAATGCCCGTGTTGAGCGGCGACAAGCTCAACTACGACGAAGTGACGGCCCGCTACGAGATCTACGTCGCCTGGCTCTGCAAGCTCTACGTGAACACCATGAACGTGATCCACTATATGCACGATAAGTACGCCTACGAGAAGCTCCAGATGGCCCTTCACGACACCGAGGTGGAGCGCCTGATGGCCTTCGGCGTGGCGGGACTTTCCGTGGTGGCCGATTCCTTCAGCGCCATTCGCTTTGCTTCGGTACGCCCCGTGAAAAACGCTGAGGGATATATCACCGATTTCGTCACCGAGGGCGACTTCCCCAAGTACGGCAACGACGACGATCGGGTGGATCTCATTGCCAAGGAGCTGACCCACGGCTTCATCACCGAGCTGAGAAAGACCCCCACCTATCGCAACGCCGTCCACACCCTTTCCGTTCTCACCATCACCTCCAACGTGGCCTACGGAAAGCACACGGGTGCCACCCCCGACGGCAGAAAGGCCTCCGCTCCCTTCGCTCCCGGCGCCAATCCCATGCACAATCGGGAGGAAAACGGCGCACTGGCCTCCCTCAACTCGGTGGCAAAGCTCAGCTCCGACGACTGCCGCGACGGCATTTCCAACACCTTCTCCGTCACGCCCCGGGCTTTGGGCAAAACCGAAACGGAGCGCACGGACAATCTGGTGTCCATTCTCGACGGCTACTTTATGAAAAAAGCCCACCACATCAACGTGAACGTGCTCAATCGGGACACTTTGCTCAAGGCCTACGAGGATCCCGAGGCCTATCCCAACCTCACCATCCGCGTTTCGGGCTACGCCGTGAACTTCCACAAGCTCTCCCGGGAACAGCAAAGGGAGGTCATCAGCCGCACCTTCCACGATAGCCTGTGATGAAAGGAAAGATCCATTCCTTTCAAAGCCTGGGCACTCTGGACGGCCCCGGCGTGCGCTTCGTGGTCTTTTTCCAGGGCTGTCCGTTGCGTTGCGGCTGCTGTCACAATCCCGACACCCACGACCCCCAAGGGGGGCGGGAATTCTCCGCCGAGGCAGTGGTGGAAAAGGCCCTGCGTTTTCGTGAATATTTCGGCACCCAAGGGGGCATCACCCTCTCGGGGGGCGAGCCGCTGATGCAAGCGGAGTTTGCCGCCGAGATCTTCCGCCTCTGTCGGGAAGAAAACGTGCACACCTGTCTTGACACCTCGGGCTGTCGGCTCGACCCAAGCGTGGAGCTTCTTCTTTCCTACACCGACCGCGTGCTCCTGGACGTGAAATACGACTCCGAGGAGCTCTACCGCGCCCACGTGGGCACCTCTTTGCAAGGCGTGTTGGATTTTCTTGGGACGCTCAACGAAAAAGCCGTCCCCACCACCCTCCGTCGGGTGATCCTTCCCACCCTCAACGACAGCGAGCAAGACGTGCTCTCTCTCAAAGCCCTGGCTCAAGCCCACCCCTGTGTGGATCAAATCGAGCTTCTCCCCTTCAAAAAGCTCTGCCAGGTCAAATACGATCAAATGGGGATCCCCTTCCCCTTTGCTCACCTTCCCACCCCCGATGCCCAAACCATGGCATCCCTGGAAGCCTTGTTGCAAGATCGGTAATC
>JAZNGI010000180.1:0-7681 GCA_045576375.1 Eubacteriales bacterium | reverse complement strand
TATGCTGATGGAGTTCTCCTTAGGGCGCGCCAGCCAGGCAAGCCCCGTGGGCATCTATCCGAAGTTGCAAAAGCCGGGGCAGAAGTGGCACTTGCATGGATACGGCGCTCTCATCGCTAACTTTCTTTTGGTAATGTTTTATACCTCGGTAACGGGATGGATCCTTTATTATTTTGTCAGCTTTCTCTCGGGGAATATGACGGGCATTTCCACAGAACAATCCAACGCTCTCTTTTCACAAATGCTTGCCTCTCCCTCCGTCACCGTTGGGTTTATGGCCGTCGTTGTGATTTTGGGCTTTTTCATTCTTTCCTTTGGTTTGCAAAAGGGCGTGGAGCGAGTCACCAAGGTCATTATGATCGCTCTTCTTGTCCTAATGATCGTGCTCAGCATTAACAGCTTTACCTTGTCGGGGGCATCGGAAGGCCTTGCTTTTTATCTCACGCCCGATTTTTCAAAGATCAACGGTGCAGTTATCGTGGCGGCAATGAATCAAGCTTTTTTCACTCTGAGTCTCGGCATCGGATCCATGGCTATCTTTGGAAGCTACATCGGCAAGGAACGTTCCCTGCTGGGCGAATCGGTGAATATTCTTGTTCTTGACACCTTCGTTGCCATTGTGGCCGGTTTGATCATCTTTCCCGCTTGCTTCACCTTTAACGTGGAACCCGAGGCCGGCCCCAGTCTTCTTTTTGAAGCAATGGCGCGGGTGTTCAACAACATGGATGGCGGCAGATGGTGGGGAAGCCTGTTCTTTTTATTTATGTTTTTTGCTGCAATGTCAACCATTATCGCGGTATTTGAGAACATTCTTGCCTGTGTCAGAGAACTTACCGGCTGGAGCAGAAGAAAGGCTTGTCTCATCTGCGGGGCGGCGGTTCTTGTTCTTTCCGTGCCCTGTGCTCTTGGCTTTAATCTTTGGTCATCCTTTGTTCCCTTTAAGTCCGACTCCTCCGTTCTTGATTTAGAGGATTTTCTGGTATCCTATTGCTTCCTTCCCTTGGGCGCTCTGTGCTATGTATTGTTCTGTGTCACCAAAAAGGGCTGGGGCTTTGAGAATTTCTTCGAAGAAGTCAACACGGGCAAGGGCCTCAAGCTCAAGCGCTGGATGCGCCCTTATTTCACTTATGTGATCCCTGCGGTCATCCTGTTTCTTTTCATTTGGGGAATTCTCGATTTTCCCTTTCGAGATAATTTCACCATTCTTTCTCTGATCAAAGGCATGTTTGCATCAGCATAAGAAAAAGCCCGCTTCGGCGGGCTTTTTTCATTGGTTGCTTCATCAACCGAATAAATGCATGATCCTTTCCAAAAGCCCTTGTTCTGACTCCTTGGTTTGAGCAAGGGCTCTGGAGATTGCAAGCGCCGCCTCCAGACGGGTGGTTTCACCGTTGGCGTTGGCGGGCACTTCCTCCAAAATGCTTTCAACCGGGGAGCTTCCTTCTTCTTCAAACACTTCCTGGTAATACTGCTCCCGCTCTAAAACCCCGCTGATCATTGTTTCCACTTGATCCAAAGAAATCGGAGCTTCGGCTTCAAATAAATAATAGCCCTGTTCGTTTTTCACCGCTTCAAAGTCCGTGTATTTCATGAAATCAATCGCGGCGCAATGATAAGGCGAATCCTTTAAATCCGCAAAGAAAACGTCCATGTAGGGAGATTCCACCTTGATATTTACCTGCGTTTGGGCGGAAAGGGCCCCGCAGGCATCCAGTATTCGGTAACAAAAGCTGTCTCTTCCCTCGTAGCCTGTTTTGGGGCGGTAGGAAACGCTTCCGTCCTCCTGCAGGGACAGAATCCCCCTGGCGGGCGAAGATGCGATGATCACCCTTCCTTCCTTCATAACCCGTTCTCCGTCCTTTAGGGGAATGCTTACCATTACGTCCCGATAGGTGGAGACAGTGAGCTCCTCGGGCGCTGAGATATCGGAAGAGTCATTGAGGCGGATCACGCACTCCAGCGCATTGGCATTGGTGCGATCGGCGCATTTAAATTGAAACGAGGTTTCCAACTCCTCCTCTTGCCCGGGAACAAAACTTAATTCATCTGCGTCGTTAAGGGCAATGCTTTGCCCCGCTTCCACCTCCAAGCCATTTAAAACCAGTTTGCCGCAGACGGGCAGGGTCAGCACCGTCAGATGTGTGGAGGCTTTCCCCAAAAGAGTCTGAAAATCCTCCTTGGAAAACCTAACACCTGTTGCCAAAGGTGCATGCTTATGGAGCTTCGTTTTGTTTCGTATCACTTGAATTGCAGGGGTCAGATCTCCTTGATAGCTCTCGGCATTAACAGGAACGAAAGGAATAAGAACACAAAGAATTACAATCAAACAAAGTATTCGTTTCATTTCATTTCTCCTTGCAAACACATTCTTTTTCCCGGGAATATCGAACCAAGATCACGTCTTCTCCGATTTTATCAATATCGTTCCAAGGGATCACGATCAGATCCTCCTTTTTGGGGAACAAGCCGGCTCCGGGGCAGGGAAGTATGAGCGAGGTCAGATTCCCCGAAAAGAGGTCGAGTCCTGCGTTTTTAATGTATCCCAAGCGGGAGCCGTCGTATTTGTTGATCACTTCTTTTTGTATTAGATCCTTCCAGGTGCAAAATGGAAAGGCGTTCTTTTTCATTTGTGCCTCCACTCCTTTCTTGTAGTATCTATATGAAAGAAGTGTGTTTTTATGTTTCTTTTTCTCAGATTCTTGCAAGTTGCCGTGTTTTGTGGTATACTGATCCTGTTAATTGCAAAGAACGGAGAAATGATATGGCGAAATCGGCAAAACAGCGTTATGTTTGCAGAGAGTGCGGAGCAGTTCACGATAAGTGGTACGGAAAATGCAAGGAATGCGGCCAATGGGACGCCTTGGATGAACAGGCACAACCCGTAGGAACCGCCGGTGCCTCCGGCGCCCCCTTGAGCGGCGTCAGCCAATCGGTGAAGCTGTTTGGCATGAAGGCGGATTCCTTGGTGGGGGAGCGCCACGTAACGAAGATTCCCGAGTTTGACCGTGTTCTCGGCGGCGGTATCGTCAAGGGCTCGGTGGCTTTGATCAGCGGTGAACCCGGCATCGGAAAATCCACGTTACTTCTTCAGATTTGCGACGCTCTTTCTCAGCTGAAGATTCTCTACGTTTCCGGTGAGGAATCTCTGATGCAGATTAAAATGAGAGCCGAACGCTTAGAGGTGAACACCGAAAATCTCTTCGTTCTCTGCGAGACGGATCTTGATAAGATTGAAACGGAGATCCACAACCTTTCTCCCGATCTTTTGATCGTGGATTCCATCCAAACGGTCTCCTCCGGCTTGATCACTTCCTCTCCCGGCAGTATCACTCAAGTCAGAGAATGCTCCGGTCTGTTGATCAATCTTTCCAAGCGATTGGGCTTTGCCACGATTTTGGTGGGGCACGTGAATAAAGACGGCGCCATCGCAGGCCCCAAGCTTTTGGAGCACATGGTGGACGTGGTGTTGTATTTTGAGGGCGAACGGAGCGATTCCTGCCGTGTGATCCGCGCGGTTAAAAACCGTTACGGCTCAACCAACGAAATCGGTCTTTTTGAAATGTGCGACAAAGGATTGGTGGAGGTTCCCGACCCCAGCAAGCGGCTGCTGGAGGACTCGCCCAAGAACGTTCCCGGAAGCTGTCCCGTTTGCTTGATGGAAGGAACCCGTCCCATCATTGCCGAAGTGCAGGCGTTGGCGGCGAAAACGCCGTTTCCTTCTCCCAAGCGTTTAAGCTCCGGCGTGGATTTCAACCGCATGGCAATGATTCTGGCAGTTTTAGAAAAGCGCCTGGGAATGAGATTCTTTGATAAGGACGTCTATCTGAACGTAATCGGCGGTCTTCGCCTGGATGAAACGGCAACGGATCTTGGAATTGCCGTAGCCTTGATCTCCTGCGTGAAGGATATTCCCTTGTCCGGCACGGTGATCGCTATCGGTGAGATCGGTCTCTCCGGGGAGTGCAGAACCGTTGGCTCCATCGACCTTCGGATCAACGAGGCCTCCCGATTGGGCTTTGAACATATCATCGTTCCCTATCGAACGAAGCTTAAACAGGAACCAAAGGACGTTCAGATTCTTCGTGTTCGTTCCGTTTTTGAGCTGTCGGAGGTGCTCAATCGCTTCCGATGAGCTTGCCCGTTGTGCAAAGTGCACAAATAATAGTCGACGTTTCGATACATTTCGTCAAACTTTGTTTTTAGACCTTGTCAAACGGATATAATAGTGGTATAATGTGTTAGGTGTAAAAAAATACTTTCGTTTGAAGGAGATTACCTATGAACAAGACTCAACTGGCTGAAATCGTTGCAGCAAAGACCGGAGCGAAAAAGAAGGATGCAGATGCCATCGTGAATGCAGTCTTCGATTCCATTTCCGATACTCTCGCGGCAGGAGAAAAAGTTCAGATTTTCGGCTTTGGCAGTTTTGAAGTCAAGGAAAGAGCTGCCAGAATCGGAAGGAACCCCAGAACCAAAGAAGAAATGACCATCCCCGCATTTAAGTGCGCCAGTTTTTCTCCCAGTAAGGCGTTAAAAGAATCCGTTAATAAATAATGCACAGAGATTCTGCCGACAAGATTTTCTTGTCGGCGGTTTTCTTCCCGGAGGGAATTATGCGTTTGGACAAATATTTAAAAGTATCCCGAATTATCAAGCGCCGCACCGTGGCCAATGAAGCCTGCACGAGCAGTCGCGTGATGGTGAATTCCAAGGTGGTGAAACCGTCTTACGATCTAAAGGTTGGAGACGAGGTTGAGGTTTTTTTCGGCGAAAAGACCTTGCGTTTTCGTGTTTTGAGCTTAGAGGAGCACGTCAAAAAGAACGAAGCTTCCCAAATGTATGAAATAATCTCGTAAAACCTATTGATTTTCTTTTGCGATTTGAGTATAATAAAAGGTGCCTCCGAATAAGTTTTTAAAAAACGGGAGGTTCTTATGTCAATAGAGCGAAATCATCAGATCATTCTGAGCAATCGAAGAGAATTGTCGGTTTTGGGCGTGCAAGAGCTGATCAGCTTTGATGAACAAGGGGTGGAATTAAGCACCGTGCAGGGGGTTCTTTTGGTCAGCGGAGAAGGGATCAACGTTTCCGTGCTGGATCTGGAAGCCGGCAAGGTAACCGTAGGCGGGAGAATTGATGCCTTGGAGTATCTTCCCGAAAAAAACGCACCCAAGCGCTCGTTCTTCTCTAAAATCTTTCCCAAATAAATGCCGTTTGAGATTTCTTACCCCTCGCTGATCCTTGCTTCGGGCATTCTCGGCTTTCTTTTGGGTTTGGTTTGGGAATTCTTTCGCATTCTTCGGAGAGCAATGCCCCACGCCGATCATTGGATCGCTGTGGAGGACATTTTATTCTTCCTTATTTGCGCCTGTACCTATTGGATCTTGTGTTTTTCTTTTTCCTTCGGAAGGGTCCGTTGGTTCTCCTTTGCCATGCTGGTGTTGGGGTTCTGTTTGTATCTTGTTACCCTGGGCAAATTTATGACTCGCATCAGTCAGTGGTTGATCCGAAAAACCGTAGCATTGTTTTCATTTTGCAAAAGGAGGATCATTCTTCCTTTGCTTTTCATGATTTTGCGCTTGGTTCGCCTCGTGCTTACCCCGCTTTTCTTCGTAGGAAGGAAGGTCAAGGTGTTCTCCCGTTTTGTTCTGAGAAAAATACAGAAACGATGGATATTGCACCGTTCTTCCCGCGGCTTTTAGTTTTGATGAAAGGATGTTGAATTTTGATGAAACGAATCGGTTTATTTGCTAAACTGGCGTTTTTATCCATTTTGATCTTTTTGGCTATTTCCATCGTTCAAATGAATATTCGCATCAATGAGCTTCGCAAAACGGAAGAACAGCTGCAACAGCAGGTGGATCAGGGCAAGCTGGAAGTGGAGGAATTGAATCAACAACTGGAAACCGAGTTGAATGAGGAAATGATCAAGAAAATCGCCAGAGAAAAATTAGATCTCAGAGATCCAGGAGATATTATTTTTGCCAGCGATCTTCCCAATTAACTGTATAATGACGCCTCTGAAATCAGAGGCGTTGTTTTATTTTAAGAAAAATCACAAAAAACTCTTTTCATCCCTGTGTTTTTGTGCTATAATCAAAACAGAAGCAGGATGCTCCAAAAGAAAGAAAAAAGGAGATGCGTTATGAGAACAGAGTTTATGACAAAGAAGCTGGAACTGACTCAAAAGGAGCGGGAAAAGATCCTTAGAAAACTCAGTCGTTTGAATCGGTTTTTTGAAGATGACGACAGAATCGTCATCAACCCTTATTCCGAAGGAAACGCCGCCGTGGTGGAATTAACCGTTTATGCCAAAGGCACCTTTTTCCGAGCTGAACAAAAGAATAGAGACGTTCTTTGCGCCGTGGACGACGGTATCGACGTGATCGAAGGCCAGATCAGAAAGTTCAAGACCAAGTTGGAGAAAAAACTGCGCAGAAACGCCTATGAGGCTTTTCCCGAAGCAGACGAACGGGAAGAGGAAGAACTGAAGATCACCAACGTGAAGCAGTTTGTATTCCGCAGTATGAGCGCGGAAGACGCGGTCTTGCAGATGAATTTGTTGGGGCATCAGTTCTACGTGTTTAAAAATGAGGACACGGATTCGGTTTGTGTGGTTTATAGACGAAGCGATGGTAGCTACGGAATGATCGAGCCGGTGGAGTAAAGCTCAGGTTGCGGCGCCGTGAAACGGCGCCGCTCCTTCTTAGGAGGCGGAAATGGAATATATTTGGAACCCATGGCACGGTTGTCACAAATTTTCTGCCGGTTGCATGAATTGTTACGTTTATCGAAGAGATCTCGCCGTGGGCAGAGATCCTACCGTGGTGTATCGCACCAATTCCTTTGCTCTTCCCCTTAAGATGAAAAAAAGCGGATCGCCTGTTCTTGAGGGTGGTGCCGACGTCTACACCTGTTTGACCTCCGACTTCTTTTTAGAGGAAGCAGACGACTGGCGGGATGAGGTGTGGAATATTATCCGCCGCCGCAAAGATCTGTTTTTTATCATTATCACCAAGCGTATCCACCGTGCCTCGGAGTGTCTTCCCGCCGACTGGGGGAAGGGGTATCCCAACGTGATGATCGGTTGCACCGTAGAGAATCAATTGCAAGCAGATAAACGTCTGCCCGTCTTTCAAGCTCTTCCTTGCTTGCGAAAGTTCATTGTGTGTGAGCCTCTCTTGGAGGAAATCGATCTGTCGGAATACTTGAATCCGAGCTTTGAATATTTAATTTGCGGCGGAGAAAGCGGTCCGGGTGCCCGGGAATGTCGCTATGAATGGGTTCTCTCCTTGCGGGAGCAATGTTTAGAAGCCTACGTTCCTTTTCATTTCAAGCAAACCGGGGCCCGTTTTGTAAAAGACGGCAAACGCTATGCGATTCCCCGAAGGCAGCAGAAGGCACAGGCGAAAAAAGCAAATATTGATACATAAAAAGACCGATCGAAAGATTTCTTTCGATCGGTCTTCTCTACATTTCAGTAGAAGTTCCTCGGGTTAGAAATTAAACACCCTTCTTGGATCTTTCAATCTTCTCAATGTCGGAGAAGTTGTGGGTGGAAACGTGACCGGGGATGGGAAGAATCTTCTCGCTGATCGCGTCGATGATCCAGTCTGCCTGGGGGAAGTAGGAGCTCTCCAGCTCGAATGCGGGAGTGATCCAGTTTCTGGAGCCCAGAACA
>JAZNGI010000179.1:0-10641 GCA_045576375.1 Eubacteriales bacterium | reverse complement strand
TTTGGCAAAGCAACTGGAATCCTGACCCACTTAAGCGTACCTGTTGGAAGGTGCGCTTTTTTGTTGTTGCAAAAAAAGGAAAGCTGTGGTATACTGTACCGTGAACAAGAAAATGGGGGGGACACAATGAAAGAACGCTCCAACTGCGATCATTGCGAGAACAATGTTTACGACGAAGAGCTGGACGACTACGTGTGCGCCGTGGATCTGGATGAAGACGAGCTGGCGCGCTTTATGTCGGGGAATTACCCATCCTGTCCCTATTTTCGCTTCTTTGACGAATACAAAATGGTGCAAAAGCAAAATTAGAATTGACGGAGGACAAAACAAGTGAAGAAAGTGATGCTGGTTTTCGGCACCAGGCCCGAAGCCATCAAAATGTGCCCCCTGGTGAAGGAACTGAAAAGCAGAGAAGGCCTGCAGACCCTGGTGTGTGTCACCGGTCAGCACCGCCAGATGCTGGATATGGTGCTGGGCGCCTTTGACGTGACTCCCGATTTTGATTTGGATATCATGAAGGATAAGCAGACCCTATTTGATATCACCACGGCCATCCTCGCGGGGATCCGCCCGGTGCTGGAACAGGAAAAGCCCGACGTGGTGTTGGTTCACGGCGACACCTCCACCACCTTTGCCACCGCCCTGGCCTGCTTCTATTTGCAGATCCCCGTGGGCCACGTGGAGGCGGGACTGCGTACTTACAACATTCTTTCCCCTTTCCCCGAGGAATTTAACCGACAGGCCGTGGGCATCGTCAGCAGCTACAATTTTGCTCCCACCCCTCTTTCCAAGGAAAACCTCCTGCGGGAAGGGAAGGACCCCTCCACGGTGTACGTCACGGGAAACACCGCCATTGATGCTCTGCAGACTACCGTGCGGGCCGATTACACCCATCCTCAACTGGAATGGGCCAAAGACTCCCGCCTCATTATGATCACCGCCCACCGCAGGGAGAACCTGGGTGAGCCCATGCATCAGATGTTCCGCGCCATTCGCCGCATTATTGAGGAACACCCCGACGTAAAGGCCATCTATCCCATTCACATGAATCCCGTGGTGCGAAAGGCGGCTCAGGACGAATTGGGCGGTTGCGACCGAATCCGCATCATCGAGCCTCTGGACGTGCTGGATTTCCACAATTTCCTGGCTCAAAGCCATCTGATCCTCACCGACAGCGGCGGAATCCAGGAAGAAGCCCCCTCTCTGGGCAAACCCGTTCTGGTGATGAGAGATACCACCGAGCGCCCCGAGGGCATCCAGGCGGGCACCTTGAAGCTGGTGGGCACCGATGAAGAAGTGATCTACGAAAACTTCAAGCTTCTGCTGGAGAACGAGCAGGAATATAACAAAATGTCTCAGGCCTCCAACCCCTACGGCGACGGACAGGCCTGCCGCCGCATTGCCGATATTTTAGAAGGAAAGGCTTATTGAACTTGAAGGAACTGACCTACCGATCCTCTCGCGGCGTTACGGTACATTCCTATTCCAACCCCGCACTGCACAGCTTCTGCCTCTGTCTGTATGTGCGGGGTGGTTGTATGTATGAAGCCGATGAGGAAAACGGGATCACCCATTTACTGGAGCACATGGTGTTCCGTAACATCAACCACCGCTTGGGCGGCACGCTCTATTCCCGCCTGGACCGTCTGGGCTTGGATTTTAACGCCGCCACCTATAAGGAATTCGTGCGCTTCACCGTCACGGGAGCTCCCCGCCACTTTGAGGAAGCTGCAAAGATCCTTTGCGCCGTGTTTTCTCCTCTCACGCTGCCCTCACAGGAGATCCGCACCGAAAAGCGGCGCATCAAAGCGGAAATTCGGGAAAGCGGCGACAAAAATTCCCTGGAGACCTTTGCCGACGGCTTCGTTTGGAAGGATCGCCCCCTGCGCAATCTGATCACAGGGCGCTCCTCCACGGTGGAAGCCATCGGAAAGAATGCGATGGATGCCTATCGCAGGCGCTTCTTCTCTCCCGAAAACCTCTTTTTCTATCTTACGGGAAACGTCAGCGAGGAAAACGCCCGCCTTCTTTGCCGTCTCAGCGAAGAGTATCCTTTGGAATCCTCGGGAGAGCTGAGAGACAATCGGGCGCTTCTGCCTGCGGATTTTCAAAAACGCGGTTGCCGTGTGGAAGTGAAAAACGCTTCGGAGCATTTTTTGCGCTTCTGTTTTGATTTGAAGACCGATCCTCAGGAAAGCGCCGCGCTGAATCTTCTTTACGACGTTCTTTTCTGTGGGGACAGCAGTAAGCTCTTCTGGGAACTGAGCGAGAAAAGCGGCTTGATCTACAGCTACGATGCCCGCCTGGACCGATACCGCAACGGCGGCACCCTCAGCTTCTCCTTTGAGTGCAAGCCTCGGGAGATCCTTTGCTGCGCGCGAAAAGTGGTCGATATTTTAAAAGAATTAAAACAAGGTCTCAAGGACGAGCTGGAGCTGGTGCGCCCCGCCTATACCGACAACGGAGGAATGCTGTTGGACAACGCTGAGGATCTCAACTGGACCCGTGCCTACCACGGGCACATTTTAGAGGAGTACTATCCCACCGAGGAAGACCGTTGCCGTGCCTACGCCGCCGTGGAAAACGCCCACGTGGACGCACTGAGCCGACGGATCTTTACCCCCGACAACCTGGTGCTCTGCGTAAAAACGGAGAAAAAGAAGCTGGATGCGGTGGCGTTGAAAAAAATATTGCTGGAATTGTAATTTGTCGGCCGGCTTTTCCCCTTTGGGGAAGCGGTTCCGAATCGGACAAAGCCCTTGCCGTCCCGAGTGCAGACGGCAAGGGCCCCGAATATTCCCCCCTGTGACAAAAGCACGTCACAGGGGGCTTCATTTCAAACTCATAGCTTTTTTGAGCTTCTTGGGAGGCGCTGTAGAACAAAGCAGAGAGGGAGTGATCCACAGCGGCAGTTTTTGTTATTATTTAGAAAAGTCGGTGTTCTTATACACGGCAAAGGTGAAGGGGATGCCGTTGTGCTCTTTTTGCGCGCTTTCTTCGATCAGCTTCCATTCTTTGCCCAAGGCGGGGAAAAAGGTATCTGCCTCAAAGCTCTTTTTGATGTGGGTGACGTACGCCTTTTGGCAGTAGGGAAGAAATTGTCGGTACACGCTGCTTCCGCCGATAATAAAGGCATCCTCGTCGCAGAACTTCAAGGCCTCTTGCACCGAGTGCACCACCTCTGCCCCCTCAATAACGATGTTTTTGGAGGTCAGCACCAGGTTTCTTCGGTTTTTCAGCGGCGCGCTTGCGGGTAGGCTCATCAGGGTGTTGTAGCCCATCAGCACGGTTTTGTTCAGGGTCAATTCCTTGAAGTGCTTCAGGTCCTCGGGCAGATGGCACAAAAGCTCCTGCTTGTTTCCAATGGCAAAATTTTCATCAACGGCAACGATCAGATTCATAGTTTTCTTCCTTTTCTCAGCGCTTATGGATGGTGCTTAAGTTAATCATACCACTTTTTTATATTTTGTAAAGACTTTTTTTGCGAAAAAGCCAAGTCCCTCTTGCAAGTTTTTGCTTTTTGGTGTAAAATAGGGAAAACCAAACATTAAAGGAGATTTGTTATGTCCATTCAGCTTGATACCCAGTATGCCGACGGCTTTTTGAAGAACGGCGCTCTGGAAGCCTTGATCCCCGAGGCCAAGGCCGCCTTTGAAAAAGTGCATTGCCCCGAAGAAAGAAAGAACCAGCCCATCGGTTGGCTCACCCTTCCCGAGGATTACGATAAAGAGGAATTTGCCCGCATCAAAGAATGCGCCAAGCGCATCCAAAAAATGTGCGACGTTTTTGTGGTCATCGGCATTGGCGGTTCCTATCTGGGAGCCAGAGCGGCACTGGAGTTTGTGAAGGGCACCAACTACAACGCGCTGAAGAAGGACACGCCCGACGTGTACTTCTCCGGAAACTCCATTGATCCCGACGCTCTCAGCGAGCTTTTGGCCATCTGCGAGGATAAGGACGTTTGCGTGAACGTTATCTCCAAATCCGGCACCACCACCGAGCCTGCCATTTCCTTCCGCATCTTCCGTGAGTTTTTGGAGAAGAAATACGGCAGCGAGGAAGCAAAAAAGAGAATCTTCGTCACCACCGATAAAACGCCCAAGCCCGGCACTCTCAAGGAATTTGCCGACAACGTGGGCTATGAGACCTTCGTGGTTCCCTCCAACATCGGCGGCAGATTCAGCGTGCTCAGCGCCGTGGGTCTTCTGCCCATCGCCGTCAGCGGATGCGATATCGACAAAATGATGGCGGGCGCCCGCAAGGCCATGGAGGAGTTCTCCGTGTTTCATGCCGAAAAGAACACTGCCGTGAAGTACGCCATGATGAGAAACGCCTTCTACCGCGACGGCAAGGCCATTGAGCTTTACGCTTCCTACACCCCGGGGATGCAGTACATGGGCGAGTGGCTCAAGCAGCTCTTCGGCGAGAGCGAGGGCAAGGATCTGAAGGGAATCTTCCCCGCCTCCGTGGTGTATTCCACCGATCTGCACTCTCTGGGTCAGTACGTGCAGGACGGCGAGCGCATCCTCTTTGAAACCGTGCTCACCGCTGAGAATCCCCGTTACGAGCTGAAGATCCCTCAGGCAGAGTTGGATACCGACGGCATCAGCTACATTGCCGATAAGACTTTGCACTACGTGAACTCCAAGGCCTTCCTGGGCACCGTTTTGGCTCACGTGAAGGGCGGCGTTCCCAACCTTGTGATGAACTACGAGCGTGCCGACGAAGAGAATTTCGGCTATATGGTCTACTTCTTCGAGCTTTCCTGCGCCCTGTCCGGTTATATTCTGGGCGTTTGCCCCTTCAATCAGCCCGGCGTGGAGGCTTATAAGAAGAATATGTTCATTCTTTTGGGCAAGCCCGGCTATGAGAATCAGACCATCTGAGGCAAATTTATAAAATATTTATAAAAAAATTCGGAAAACGGTTGCATTCTTATTCGTTTTCGTGTATGATAATAGTAGATAGTTCGCATGGCGAACAAGAAAGGAAATAGTGATTATGGTAAGAATGATTGTTGGATTAAAGGGAACAGGCAAGACGAAGACCTTAATCGAATTGGCAAACAAGTCTGTGGAAACCTCTCCCGGTCACGTTGTGGTCGTGGAAAAGGGCAACAAGCTCATTTTCGACGTGAAGCACCAGGTCAGACTCATTGATACCGATGAATACGGTGTGAAGGGTGCCAACGAGCTGTACGGATTGGTTTGCGGTGTTCTTGCGGCAAACTTTGATTTCAAGGATCTTTACATTGATTCTTCCCTGAAGATCTGCAAGGACGACATGGCTTCCTTCGTGGAGTTCATCAAGAGACTGGATGAACTGACCACCAAGATGGAAGTGAACTGCGTGACCACCGTTTCCGCGGCAGCAGAGTCCATTCCCGCCGATCTGGAGAAATACATATACTGAGTTGAACTGTCAAAAGGGAGCGGAGCGATCCGCTCCCTTTGTTTTGAGGTGCTATGAAATATACCGAACTGACCGTGTGCGTAAAATCCCCGCAGTTAGATGCCCTTTGCGCACAGATGACTTTAAACGGCTTTGACAGCTATGAGATCTACGATTATAACGACCTGGAGGACGCCATCGGACAGGTGTTCTACGATTATATCGACGAGAGCCTTTTGGAGCAAAAGGGGAGCGACCCTAAAATTAAAATCTATTTTGACGCCGACAGCCAAGGAGAACTGTCCCGCCTGAAGGCCTTGCTGGACGGTCTTTGTGCGCAGGAAGCGTTTACAGGGCTCTCCTATTCTTGCGCCGAGGGCGACACCGAGGA
Organism: Eubacteriales bacterium; assembly: GCA_045576375.1. Classification (GTDB taxonomy): domain Bacteria; phylum Bacillota; class Clostridia; order Oscillospirales; family SIG627; genus SIG685. The sequence goes on along the minus strand of JAZNGI010000179.1, from coordinate 4,859 downwards.
TTGGGAAAACAACTGGAAGCAGTATTTTTACCCTTTTCCCGTGGGAGAAAAGCTCTATGTGAAGCCCACCTGGCTGGAGGCCGATGAACAAGAGTGCCGGGGCAGAAAAATTCTGGAGATTGATCCCGCCTCCGCCTTTGGCAGCGGCACCCACGCCACCACCAAGCTCTGCTTGGAAGCCTTGGAGGAGCATCTGCAACCGGGTGCCAAGGTTTTGGATATGGGGTGCGGCAGCGGCATTTTGGGCATCGGTGCCTTGATGTTGGGCGCGGGAAGCGTTCACGCGGTGGATATTGATGAAAACGCCGTGCGTGTGGCAGGGGAGAACTTCCTCTCCAACGGATGCGACCCCTCTGCCTTTTGTCTTTCCTGCGGCGACGCCCTTTCCGATTCTGCCTTTGCCGCTTCTCTTCCCGCCGAAAACCACACGATCCTGGCCAACATTGTGGCGGCGGTGATCGTGGGAATGGCGCCTCTGTTTTTTGAGAAGCTTCGCTCGGGCGGCGTTCTTATCGCCTCGGGTATCCTTTCCCAGCGGGAGAATGAAGTGAAGAGTGCCCTCCTGCAAGCGGGATTCGAGCTTGTTTGCTCTCGGATCTCGGAGGATTGGGCGGCTTTGGTTTGCAGAAAACCGGAGGAAAAGCAATGAAAAAACTGATTTGCGTTCTTTTGGCGGCCCTGTGCCTTCTTTCTTCCTGCGGCGGATTTCAGTCGGTTTATCCCGACGTATCCTCTGTGATGGATAAATACAAGCATAACGCCAAGCTGTTTTTGGATGCGGCGGCGGTGGCCCTTGCCATAGAGGGCGATTGCTTCATTTCCACCACCGAGTATTACACGCCCCAAAACGCGGGCAACGTCACCGGGCTCTACGTGTCCGACGTGAAGGAGACCAAGGTAGCTCCGCTGGAGGAAGCCGTCATCTCCACACTGTTTGAGGTGTGCGACGTCCGTTCCATGGCCACTCGCACCGAAGGGGAGCTGTCTGCCTGCGAATTCAACTGCGGCGGAAGCGGAAGCTATTATTGCGGCGTGTATTACGTCACGGAGGATCAGCCCATCTTTATCGGCAATTTCTCCGCCCAACTGAGCGTGTCGGGGAAGGGCTATTCCTACGAAGGGAACGGGATGCGCTATTACACCGAGAAGATCAGCGATTGTTTTTATTATTTTGATGCCCAAACCTGATGGAAGAAAAAGCCTTTGTCACGCGTGGAAAGTGACAAACGCTCCATGGGGAAACGCTTTGCGGCACCTGCCTTTGGCGGGTGCCGCCCTGCTTTGGAAATAAAATTTCAAAAAACAAGAATAAAAGGATTTTTTTTGAAAAAACTATTGACAAACAGAATGGGCTGTGCTAAAATATCACCTGTTGAAAATAAGCCATTGGGGATTTGTGTAATGGCAGCACGACAGACTCTGACTCTGTTTGTGAGGGTTCAAATCCTTCATCCCCAGCCAACAAAAAACGCACTTTTGTCTACCGACAAAGGTGCGTTTTTTGAATGATGTTTGCCTTCGGCAAATGATGCAGGGCTTCGCCCTATGATGACGGCTTCGCCTAATGATGCGTGGCTTCGCCACATTTTGAGGCAAACATCGCATCACTCGCGAAACGAAGTGGCGCAACATCATATTTGCGAAGCAAATGCATCATATCGCCGTAAGGCGATATATCATTAAAGACACCAGACTACGCCTTGATTTATTTGCTAAATTGTGATATTATTACCACAAAGGGGTGGCTGTATGACGAAGAGTAGTTTTAGAAAGCACGTTATCATATCTTCTTTATTAACCGCAGCAGCGATTGCAATTATTATATCCTTTTGTGTAATTATGTTTCATAAATATTCCAAACCAAGCGAGAAGAACACCTCTATGGCAAGAGGCGCTGTTGCGGATGTTTATTATTCAACCGGTCCAAAAGAAGTTGTAGTTGAAATGTCTGATGGAGAAAAATTTCAACTTGTATGTCCGTGGCGATCTAAGGACCTATACAATGCGATCGGTTATGACATTGATCAACTTGCGGAACTCTTAGAAGAACAAAACATAGAATATCGTAAAATGGACAACTTACCGTGGATGGTGGAGATTTATATCAATAACACCGTTATTGATAATAATAAAATGACTTCCGAAGAAATTGTCACAACTCGCGTCGCTATCGTCATTTTAGGACTTATTATGCTTGCGTTTGCGATTTGCGGAGAAGTGGTATACGTAAACTCAAAATACAAGATTTACAAAAAAGCAGAAAAGAAACGAATTAGAAGCGCGAAAAAACGAGAAAAAGATAGAAATGCTTGATTTTGATAAGAAAAAAACTTTAGAGGATGATTCTATGTGGCTTGATAGTAAACAAAAATGAAAAGAAAGTTAGTGTGAAAATGAAACACAGATTGAAATATTCCCATATTTTTTGTATTACGATCGTTCTTTTAATAATAAACTTAATTCCCTTCCTTGCTTTTAGGGAAAACTTTGTAATTTCTGTATATACTCTTCCGCCGATCTGTGTAATGTCGCTTGTTATTATCAACGGTGTATTGTCCTGTATCTTTAAACACAAAGGTAATTTTCTTATGATAAGAAAATATCGCAGTGCTATTTTTTCGGCGGATAAAGACTATACTTTTACCGAAAAATATGAGAAAGAATTTCGCTGGATACTGTTGATCTATTGTGCCGCGATTCCTTTTTATCTTCCTGTCATCTTTTTCGCTTCAAGCTGGCCGCAAACGTTTTGGACACTCTTGGTGTTATATATTCCCCAGGCAATTTTTGTTGCTCACGGAATATATGAAACGGTACAACACATGAAAAAAGAAAGGCTCAGACAAGAACAGTTAGAAAAGGAAAGAGTGGAACAAGAGCGACGCGAAGAACTTGGATATTGGAAATAAACCTCATCTAAAACGGTCTTCAACCACAAAAACCTTCTCGGACGAAGTTCGGGAAGGTTTTTACCTTGTCGGACTTTCAACGAAACGCTTTTTAGCCTCCTTGCTCTTTTTGGCTTTTTGTGTTATACTGAGCCCATCAAAACAAAGGGAGCTTTTTATGGCAAACGTTATTACCATCCGTGACCTTTCAGACCCTGCTCTGGACGTGTATTTTCGACTCACCGAGGCGCAGTTAAAGAATCAACAACACCGGGAGAAAGGCGTCTTCATTGCCGAGAGCCTGAAAGTGATCCAAACCGCCCTTTCAGCGGGCTGTCGCCCCGTTTCTTTTTTGGCAGAGGAAAAGTATCTGGAGCAGATCCCTTCGGTGGGGGAGGTGCCCGTTTACACCGCGCCCCGTGAACAACTGTTGCAAATGACGGGCTATGCTCTTACCCGCGGTGTGCTTTGTGCCATAGAGCGAAAGCCTTTGCCGAGTCTCGACGAGGCGCTGCAAGGGGCAAGCCGCGTGGCCGTGGCCGACGGCATTGCCGACAGCACCAACTTAGGAGCTCTCTTCCGTTCTGCCGCGGCCTTGGGAATGGATGCGGTGATCTGTACTTCCACTTGCTGTGACCCTCTGTTGCGGCGAAGCGTGCGGGTAAGCATGGGAACGGTGTTTCAGATCCCCTGGACGGTGGTCTCGGATCTGAGAGAGCTGAAAAAGCGTGGCTTTTCCCTGGCGGCGATGGCCCTTCGGGAGGACACCGTCTGTTTGGATGACCCCGTTCTGGCACAGGTTGAGCGCCTGGGAATCGTCCTTGGCAGTGAGGGCTGGGGGCTTTCCCATGAGCAGATCGCCCTTTGCGATTACACCGTGAAGATCCCCATGTTTCACGGCGTGGATTCCCTCAACGTTGCCGCCGCTTCCGCCGTGGCTTTTTGGCAACTGGGAAACCGAAAAAAATCTTGACAGAGGCTTTTTGCCGTGATAGAATGAACCCGATCCAAGGATTTTGAAAAATGTCATCTGAAAGGAAAAGAAATGAAAACCGTCAGTAAATTCCTTCCCTCCTGTATGCCCACGGTGGAGCTGGGCTTCGTACTCACCACTCCCGACGATTTTGACTCCCAAAAGGAAAAGCTCCCTTTGATCGTGTTTCTTCACGGCGCGGGGGAGCGGGGAAGCGATCCGGAAAAGCTCTGTGTTCACGGAATCCCCAAGCTCTTCACCAAGGATCCCGCTCATCAATCTCAGCGGGTCATCACCCTCAGCCCTCAATGCCCCGAGGGCCTGGTGTGGAACAATCTGGTGCTTGCCGTGAAGGAGCTGGTCGACACCGTGATGCTGGATTACGGCGCCGATCCCGACCGTGTCAGCATCACAGGCTTGAGCATGGGCGGCTTCGGCACTTGGGAAATGATTCTCACCTATCCCCATTTCTTTGCGGCGGCGGCTCCCATTTGCGGCGGCGGCCTGTCCTGGCGTTGCTCTCTTGTTAAGGATCTGCCCATCCGCGCCTTCCACGGCACGGCAGACACCGTGGTGCCCCCCGTTTACTCCTCTCTGATGGTGGACGCCGTGAATCAAAACGGAGGCCGGGCAAGCCTCACCCTTTTTGAGAACGTTCCCCACAACAGTTGGGATCAAGCCTACGAGCAAACGGATCTGATCCCCTGGCTGGCAAACGCCGTCAAGGAATAAAAAAATGCACCGCCACCCATTGGGTGACGGTGCTGTTCTTTTTTAGGAAAGCTCCCGCAGGATCTTTTTTTCAAAGGCGGAGAAGGCGTTAAAATCCATTGCCTCAACGTAGATCTCTTCCAGGTGGCGGTGCTCCTCGGCGGCTTTTTCAAAGGCATCCTTGGCGCCCTTGAGAAGGGCGTCGCGGCACTTGGTGCCGAAGCGGAGCTTCTGGCGGTTGTCCCTCAACGCATCGGAATCCAGAAAACGCTCCATATTCACGTAGC
>JAZNGI010000178.1:0-3157 GCA_045576375.1 Eubacteriales bacterium | reverse complement strand
CCGGGGGCTTCGCCTACAAACATCAAATCGGCATTGGGATTGCCTACACCAAACACCAATTTGGTGCGCGTTTCGCCCAAAGCGCAGCGCTGACAGTCGGCACAAGCGGCGCGGAGTTCTTCTAAATTTGCATATTTACAGGGTTCCATAAAAACCTCCATAAAAATCAATATTTTGCGGGGTAATCTACAATGCCTTCTCGCTCGGCGGCAGGACCCTCGCAGTGCAAGGTGTAGTCACCACTCTTGAGGACCGCCACAAGCTCCTCACCCGAGCGGATGGGGGCGCTTGTCAAAATACCGCCGTATCCGCGTTGATCGGGGTTGTGAAAGTCACTGCCCGAGGTGCGAATGAGGGCGTATTGCTTTGCCCAAGCATCGGCAATCGTGTTGCGACCGTCATAGCTGGGCGTGCCGTTAAAGGTCTCCATACCGTCCAGAAGCTCGGGGGGAACGATCTCAATGCCATTGCGGAAGGGATGCGCCTGCACCACCAAAAAGCCGTTCTCGCGTGCCAGAGGGGCAAAGGAGCGCAAGCTCATTTTGTGCAAGTCGGGATTTTCGCGCAAAAATTCCTCGGTAATTCCGTAGATGAGATAATCGTTGATGTTGCCCTCAAAGCGCAATTCGCACCCGAGAATGACGTGCAAACGGTCGCCCGCGTGCTCGCGCATCAGGTAGTAGGGGTACATATAGTAATCCATTTTTTCGCGCCAGGTGCCGTTGAGGTTATCAATGATATAACGGGAGTAGTGATTGGTGATCACCAACGAGGAGTAGCCCTCGGCGATGAAACGGTCTGCCACCTCGGGGGCGGTGACGTGTCCGCAGGGGCTTACCTCGCTTGTGTGCGCGTGGAGTTCGGTTTTGAATTGCATTATTTTACCTCAATAATGGAGTCATCCCACATTTCGGGGGCTTTGTAGCCGAGCAGGTTGACAGTGGTAGCGGCTACGTTGGAAAGGCCAAACTTGCCGTCAAGCTTTACGGTGTAATGGTTCTTTGCATTGGTGTTATCGTAAACGATGCAGGGAACGGGGTTGAGGGTGTGGCTGGTCTTTGCCTTGAAGCTTCCGTCCTTGTTTTCCTTGGGAGCGAGAGTTTTCTTGTTGATCTCATACATTTCGTCGGCGTTGCCGTGGTCGGCGGTGATGATGGCCATTCCCTCTGCCTTATCAATGGCCTTCAACAGACGGCCCAGGCAAAGATCCAAAGCTTCCATGGAAACCACGGTTGCTTCCAGGTTGCCCGTGTGTCCCACCATGTCGCCGTTGGGGAAGTTGGCGCGGATGAAGCGGTACTTTCCTTCCTCAATGCATTCAATGAGCTTATCGGTGATCTCGGCGCATTTCATCCAGGGGCGCTGTTCAAAGGGAACCACGTCCGAGGGGATCTCAATGTAGGTTTCGGTGGCTTCATCGTATTTGCCGGACTTGTTTCCGTTCCAGAAATAGGTCACGTGGCCGTATTTTTGCGTTTCGCTCACGGCAAGCTGAGTCACCTTTTCAGCGGCAAGGTATTCGCCCATGGTGCCGGTGATCTCGGGAGGAGCCACCAGGTAACGGGAGGGAATGTGCAGGTCGCCGTCGTATTCCAGCATGCCCGCGTAGCACACCTTGGGGAAGCGAACACGGTCAAAGGGGGCAAAGTTTTCCTCTTCAAAGGCCCTGGAGATCTCAATGGCACGGTCGCCGCGGAAGTTAAAGAACACCACGGAGTCGCCGTCGTTGATAGTGCCCACGGGAGCGCCGTTTTCTTGGATCACAAAGCCGGGCAGATCCTGGTCGATGCATCCCAGCTCCTTGCGGTAGGTCTCAATGGCCTCTTGGGCACTGGCAAAGGCTCTGCCCTCGCCCAGAACGTGAATGTCCCAGCCTCTCTTCACCATCTCCCAGTTGGCTTCGTAACGGTCCATGGTGATGTTCATTCTTCCGCCGCCGGAAGCGATCTTGGCATCAAAGCCGCCATTGTTGACGGAGGACAAAAATTCCTCAAAGGGCACCACGTAGTCCAGCGCGCTGGTCTCGCCCACGTCTCTTCCGTCCAGCAGAATGTGCACTCTCACCTTGGCGATCCCGTCGGCCTTGGCCCCTTCAATGAGGGCCTTCAGGTGGGAAATGTTGGAGTGGACGTTGCCGTCGGAGAAGAGGCCGATGAAATGGAGCACGGAGCCCTTGTCGCGGCAGTTGGCGCTGATCTCCTGCCAGCCCTTTTGGCCGAAGAGCTTCTTGGATTCAATGGATTGGGTCACCAGTTTTGCTCCCTGAGCGAACACCTGTCCTGCACCCAGGGCGTTGTGTCCCACCTCGGAGTTGCCCATGTCGTCGTCGCTGGGCAGACCCACGGCAACGCCGTGTGCCTTCAGGGCAACCATGGGATAGTCCTTCATCAAACCGTCCAGCACGGGAGTGCGGGCCAGCTTAACTGCGTTTCCGGCAGTGTCGGGAGCAAGGCCCACGCCGTCCAATACCAGGGTGACCACGGGACCTTTCACGTTGAGTTTCTTTTCAAGGGGCTTCAGCATAATTTTCAATTCCTTTCGGTTTCATTGGTTCAAATTTTCTTCGGGCTTTACTAAATTCAGATAGGCTTCGTAGGAAATGGATTCCTCGGGGAGAGCTTGCTTAAAAGAGAAGACGATCTCTCCCGTGTTTTCAACGATGTAGCGGTCGTTTTCCTCGTCGGTGCTGACCTGCAGCCCCGTAACACAGCGGGTAAAAAAGTCCAGAGGAACGCAAAGCTTTCCGTTTTTCAGAATGCTGGGCGCGCCGAGAGAGGTGTATTGACCGTTGATGCACACCACGTCGGTGTTGAGATAGAAGAGTGCCTGTTCGTCTCCCAGGTAGAGGGTGCGCACGGCGTGGTTTCCGCCTTCGGAAAGAGGGGTATACACGCTGAGAAGTTGAGTGTCCAAATAGAGGTCGCCGCCCTCCAGCAGATCCTCCTTGGGGTAAAGAGTCCCCTCCGGCTCGGAGGAAAACTCGTCCTGCTCCTTGTTGGCCCAAAACACGTCGTGCTCCTGCACGGGGATCTTGGGGAAGGAGTTCACCTTAACGGCGATCACGCCCAGGGCAATGAGAACGAAGAGAAGGTAAAACGCCAAAGTGGCAACGAAATACAGGCGGAAATTGCGAAAGGCTCTTTTGCGGTTTCTCTTT
>JAZNGI010000177.1:0-2244 GCA_045576375.1 Eubacteriales bacterium | reverse complement strand
AAGCTCTGCGCTTTGCCAGCAAACTTTATTTTTATTTAAGATTCTTCGGATCTCTCCGAAAAATTCCGCCGTGGCATCGTTGGTGCCGCTCTTGCCGCCGGCGCCGGTATACTTGGTTAAAACAACACCGTGGTTGATATACGCGCTGTTCATCCGCTCAAATGCATCGGGGAAATTCGGGTCAAAGCAAGCATTGACATCCGCGGAAAGGCATTTTGTCATATACCAGGTTTTTCTCTCATTCACCTTCTGAGAATGAGCAAGATCGGAAACGAAATCAAAGAGAAAATGGGTATCCAGTCCCGTGTTACTGTTGCTTCCCGTCTCTTCCTTGTCGGCAAAAACACAGATCGTGGTCAATTCCGGAGTGTCTTCCAGGGCCAAAAGGGCCTGTAAAGAGGGATAGGCGCAAACTCTGTCATCGTGTCCGTAGGCGGCGATCAAGCTGCGGTCAAAGCCAACGTCTCGGGGATTTGCGGCGGGAACTGCGCAAAGCTCGGCGGTTAACAGATCTTCTTCCGTGATATCGTATTTCTTCTTCAGATAGTCTAAAACGTTGAGTTTAATGGCGCTCTTTTCTTCATCCTTCAAAGGGAGACTGCCCGCAAGAAGATTCAAATTCTCCGCAGGAACGGCTTCGGAGATCTTTTTTGCGCCGTTTCGGTCAAGGTGGGGCAACAGATCGTTGATATAGAACACGGGATCTTCCTCATCGTCTCCGATGCGAACATCCACACAGGTGCCGTCTTCCTTGATCACAACCCCATGAAGCGCCAATTGAATGGTGGGCCAATGATACTTTTTAATGCCCCCGTAATAGTGGGTCTTCAAGAAGGCCATTCCGCCGTCTTCATAGAGGGGACGGGGCTTCAGATCCAGGCGGGGGGAATCAATGTGAGAAGCGATGATCTTCACACCGTTATCAACAGTCTTCTTTCCTATCACGGCCAAGATCACAGCTTTCCCTCTGTTGTTAAAAAAGATCTTATCCCCTTCTTGGTAGGATTCGGAAAAAGAGAAAGGACGGTATCCTGCAGAAGTGGCGCGGTTTACGATTTCTTTCACCGCATCCCGTTCCGTTTTGGAATTACGCAAAAAGGCCTTATACTCCTCAGCGAAGGCAAATGCCTTATCGATTTCCTTTTCGGACATCGTTTCGGCGGCAGATTGATTTTCATAGGCAACTATCTTCTTGTTTTCTTCTTTTTTCATAGTGTTTTCTCCTTGTCAATCCAGTTCGGGATAGTAATTTTGATATTGTTCACGGTAATGGGTAACTTTATCAACATATTTGTCCGTTTCTTGAATGGGAATCACGGTGAGCTTTCCGTTTTGACTGTATTCGGGATTTTCCAGCCAATCTTTCACGCGGTTATGCCCTGCATTGTAGGCGGCGTAGACCAATTCCCAATCGTTAAATCTCTCGTAAAGCCAGGAAAGGTAAAAAACGCCAAGGTGCAGGTTGGCCTGCGGTTCGTAAATTTCCTGCGCAGCATAATCAGCTTTGGAAAGCTTAGTGAGCCAAAGGAACGTGTCCGGCATGATCTGCATCAAGCCAACGGCTCCGGCATTACTGACTGCGTCGGGTTTGAAGTTGCTTTCGCTTTTCATTACGGCGTAGATCACAGAGGAAGGAACCTTGTATTCTTGAGAATAGGTATTGACAAGATCTGCATAAGGCACGGGAATCACGTTGGTTTTATAAAACCCTGAAGCACTTTCCATTACTGCGTTGATGAGAAACGGAAGGCAGATCAAAAGCAACAAAAGCACCGCGGTGATAACAATAAAAGATCGTTTAATTTTTCTTTTCTTTTTCATAGTTTGATACAAAGCAATATTTTTTCAATTCCGTCCTTTAATTCTTCTATGGTTCCTTTATTGTCAAGAACGAAATCACAGTGCTCTCTCAGAAAATCATCGCTCTTTTGGGCGGCAAGTCGCTTTTTGAGGAGCTCATCGTTTTTGTGGTCTCTGTTACGCAGTCGGGCAAGTTTTATCTCTTCCGGGGCAATTACACCCACGGTATAGTGGCACAAAGTGTGAAGCTTGCTTTCAAACAATAAGGGGGCGTCAATGACAAAGGCCTTCTCCCCTGCTCTTTGCTTTTCATGAAGTTGCTTTTCGAGTTCATTTGTAATATGCTTGAAGGTAATGCCGTTGAGTTCTTCTCTTTTTTTAGGGTCGCAAAACACCAGAGAGCCCAAAGTCGGATCGTAGCCATGTCGTTCTGTGAGCCAAGGA
>JAZNGI010000176.1:0-10842 GCA_045576375.1 Eubacteriales bacterium | reverse complement strand
TTTCCCTTGCGCTTGGTGTTTTGGGCGATCACGGCGTTGGCGGCTTCCAGAATGGTTTTGGTGGAACGGTAATTCTGCTCCAGGCGGATCACTTGGGCGGAGGGATACATACGATCGAAGGACAGGATGTTATCGATCACGGCGCCGCGGAACTTATAGATGCTCTGATCGTCATCGCCCACCACCATCACGTTGGAGTGGCCGCTTGCCAAAATGTTCATCAGAATGCTTTGGGCGTGATTGGTGTCCTGATACTCATCCACCAAAACGTAGCGGAATTTTTCCTTGAGCGCCCCTGCCACCTCGGGAAAATTGCGCAGGAGCTTCACGGTCAGAGCAATGATATCATCAAAATCCAGCGCAGCTGCTTCCCCGAGGGCTTTCTGATAGGCCGCGTAGATCTTGGCATAAGTCTCTCTTTCGTGATCTCCCGCCACCTTGGCGGCAAAATCCTCGGGAGACCACAGCTTATTCTTGGCATCGGAAATGATGCGAATGGCTTTTTTAAAGGTGTACACCTCATCGTCAAGCTCCATGCGCTTGATCTGATCGTTGATGAGCTTTTTCTGATCGTCCGTATCGTAGATGACAAACTGAGAGCTGTAGCCCATTTTTTCGATATAGCGGCGAAGGATGCGAACGCAAACGGAATGGAAGGTGCCGGCCCAGATATCCCGGGCGCAATCACCCAGCTCGGTCTCCAAGCGCGCCTTGATCTCTCCCGCCGCCTTGTTGGTGAAGGTGATGGCCAACACACTGTAAGGCTCGGCAGGATCATCGGCGAACTGCTTCAGGATCCCCTTGAGCATTTCCCCGTCGTTCTCGGTGGCAGTTTCGCAAATGGTCTCCAAAAGCTCGATCTCAGAAAGAGAGAGCTCGGGAAGGCGGGCGCAATGGTAGGCGTTTCCGAAGTGGATGAGGTGGGCGATCCGTTTCACCAAAACGGTGGTTTTTCCGCTTCCCGCCCCCGCCAGAACCAGCAAGGGTCCGTTTACCTGATAGAGCGCTTTTCTCTGCTCGGGATTCATTCGCATATAATAAAGATCAAACAGCCGTTTTTTAACGGCGTCAATTCGTTTTGCTTGTTCGGTGGTCACAGCGTTGCTCCTTGTTTTTTCTCTTATGGGAATATTGTAACATCAAACCGAGAAAAAAGCAAGAAGAATTCCCTCCGAAATGACACATTTCCCCAACCGATGATCAAGGAATGAATCAACCCTTCCAAAATTGTGAAATTTATGTGAATTATAGAAAAAACACTTGATTTTTCCATGCAGGGAGACTACAATAATCACATCGGTTAGCACTCGGAGTTTCAGAGTGCTAAACCATCAAAAAACGCAAATATTTTTTCAGGAGGAAAAATTAAAATGTTGAAACCCCTCAGCGACCGTGTCGTACTCAAAATGGTGGAAGCCGAAGAGACCACCAAGAGCGGAATCATTTTGGCAGGAAGCGCAAAAGAGAAGCCTTCCGTTGCAGAAGTCATCGCCGTCGGCCCCGGCGGAATCGTTGACGGCAAGGAAGTGGTTATGAACGTAAAGAAGGGTGATAAGGTCATCACCAGCAAGTATTCCGGAACGGAAGTTAAGATCGACGGCGAAGAGCTGGTGATCGTGAAGATCGCAGATATTCTCGCCATCGTTGAGTAATTCAGATTGATACGGAGGTAATTAAACAATGGCAAAGGAACTGATTTACAACACCGAAGCAAGAAATAAGCTGATGAACGGTATCGACCAGCTGGCCGACGCCGTGAAGGTAACTTTGGGTCCCAAGGGCCGCAACGTGGTTCTGGACAAGAAATACGGCACTCCCCTCATCACCAACGACGGTGTCACCATCGCCAAGGAGATTGAGCTTCCCGATGCGTTTGAGAACATGGGCGCTCAGCTTCTCAAGGAAGTGGCCGTGAAGACCAACGACGCCGCAGGCGACGGCACCACCACCGCCACCATTCTCGCTCAGGCTCTGGTGAGAGAAGGCATGAAGAACGTTGCCGCAGGCGCTAACCCCATGGTGGTTCGCAAGGGTATTTCCAAGGCAACCGCAAAGGCCGTGGAATATATCGTGGAAAACTCCAAGAAGATCAACGGCTCCGAGGACATTATGCGCGTGGGCACCATCTCCGCTGACGACGAGATCATCGGCAGACACATTGCCGATGCCATGGAGAAGGTGACTTCCGACGGCGTGATCACCGTGGAAGAGAGCAAGTCTGCTGAGACCTACTGCGAGATCGTGGAAGGTATGCAGTTTGACAGAGGCTACATCTCCCCCTACATGGTGACCGACACCGATAAGATGGAAGCCGTTTACGACGATGCACTCATTCTCATCACCGATAAGAAGATCTCCAACATTCAGGAAGTTCTTCCTTTGCTGGAGCAGATCGTACAATCCGGCAAGAAGCTGGTGATCATTGCCGAAGATCTGGAAGGCGAAGCCCTTTCCACCATTCTGGTGAACAAGCTCCGCGGTACCTTTAACTGCGTTGCCGTGAAGGCTCCCGGCTTCGGCGACAGACGCAAAGAAATGCTGCAGGACATTGCCATTCTCACCGGCGGCACCGTGATCTCCTCCGATCTGGGACTGGAGCTCAAGGAAACCACCATCGATCAGCTGGGTATGGCAAGACAGGTGAAGATCACCAAGGAAAACACCATCATCGTGGGCGGTGCCGGTCAGTCCGAAGAGATCAAGGCCAGAATCGGCCAGATCAAGACGGCCATTGAAGCTACCACCAGCGATTTTGACCGTGAGCAGCTTCAGGAAAGACTTGCCAAGCTGGCAGGCGGCGTTGCCGTGATCAAGGTGGGTGCCGCTACCGAAGCTGAGATGAAGGAAAAGAAGCTTCGCATTGAAGACGCCCTTAACGCCACCAAAGCGGCCGTGGAGGAAGGCATCATCCCCGGCGGCGGCGTTGCTCTGCTCAACGCGATCCCCTCTGTGAAAAAACTGCTCACGGAGACGGAGGGCGACGAGAAGGTTGGCGTTCAGATCGTTCTGAAGGCTCTGGAGGAGCCCGCAAGACAGATCGCCGTGAACGCAGGCTTTGAAGGAAGCGTGATCATCGACAAGATCCTCAACTCCAGAAAGAAAGCTTACGGCTTCAACGCTTACACCGAGCAGTACGTGGATATGTACCAGGCAGGCATCATTGATCCTACCAAGGTGACCAGATCCGCTCTGACCAATGCCGCAAGCGTTGCATCCATGGTTCTCACCACGGAAGTGCTTGTGACCGACAAGAAGGATCCCGCTGCGGAGGCCGCAGCAAACGCCGCCGCAATGAACGCAGGTATGGGCGGCGGAATGGGTTATTGATCCCATCATCCCGAAAAACTGCCCCGCGAAACGAGTGTTTCGCGGGGCTTTCCTTTTGAAAAGAAAAGCGCCCCGCTCGGGGAAAACCCGGGGCGGGGCGATGATGAAACGATCAATAGTTTTCTTTTCTGATCTCAAAGTAGCTTTGAGGATGCTTACAGGTGGGACAGACCTGAGGAGCTTTTTTGCCCATCACCAAATGTCCGCAGTTGCGGCACTCCCACATGGTTTCCTCGGCCTTCTCAAAGACCGCCTGCATCTCAACGTTCTTCAGAAGAGCACGGTATCTCTCCTCGTGAGATTTCTCGATTTGGGCAACCAGTCTGAACTGGGCGGCAAGCTCGGTGAAGCCTTCTTCCTCGGCATCCTTGGCAAAGCCGGCGTACATATCCGTCCACTCATAGTTCTCGCCCTCAGCGGCGGAGAGAAGGTTTGCCGCGGTGTCCCCCAGAGCGCCTAAAGCCTTGAACCAAAGCTTCGCGTGCTCCTTCTCATTGTTGGCAGTCAGCTCAAAGATGGCGGCGATCTGCTCGTATCCTTCCTTCTTGGCCACGGAGGCAAAATAATTATACTTATTTCTTGCCTGAGATTCTCCCGCAAAAGCGGCATACAGATTTTTTTCGGTCTTACTTCCTTTTAATTCCATTTATTCCACATCCTTTCTTTTTTTGGAATTTTATCATAATTTGCCCCGCCTGTCAATAACTGTGACAAAATTAGATTTTATTTGATATAATTAAAGAAGAATTTTGACAAGATTCCCAATCCGTCATTGACAAAAACGAAAATTGTGTTATAATATCCATATGCTTTGTAAACTTTACGGTAGGAGTTTGTTATGTTTTCACGAATTTCCAAGAGAGTGACCTTGATATTATCTGCGTTTGCCATGTACGTGGGCGCGCTGATATTGGCTCATCTTTTCGTTCACACGATTTCACTTTGGGAATTCATCTCCCGGGCCCAGCTCCTTCTGATCACCGATTCGGTGATTCTCATCGGGTTGATGTTGATCACCGGTTTGGACAATGTTTCTTTAAAAAACGCAGGGATCAGCGAGGGATTTAAGATTCTTTCCGTTTCCACGATCCTGTTCATCGTGAATCTCATTGAGAGCATTTACTTTCCCGGCCTGCTGTTACGCTGGAGTGTTCTTCACTTTTTCCTTTTCACAACGCTCCTTTCCTGTCTGTACTTTTTTAACCGTATGATCCGGCATTTGGTCCATTACACCGTGACCAAGAAGGCGGACAAGAAAAACAGCGTGATCATCGTGGGTGCCGGTGAAGCCGGTGCAGCTTTGGTCCACGACATGCTTTCCAGCGACCACGCTCAAATGTATCCCATTTGTTTTGTGGACGACGATCCCAAAAAGCAATCCACCTTTATTAACGGGGTAAAGGTAAAGGGAACCATTGCCGATCTTCCCGATCTGTGTGAAAAGTATTCCCCCAAACGAGTTGCCGTTGCCATCCCCTCCGCTTCTCCCGATCGGCTCAAGGAGATCCTTGCCGTGTGCCAAGACACCGGATGCAAGGTGACCATCCTTCCCAGCTTGCTGCGTATGGTGAGAAGCGATGCAGTCAGCGCCAGGGCTCTGCGAGAGATCGACGTCCAGGACCTCTTGGGAAGAGAGCCCATTCAAGTGGATATGGGCGAGATCAAAAACGAGATCCGCGAAAAGACGGTTCTGGTCACCGGAGGCGGCGGTTCCATCGGAAGCGAGCTGTGCCGTCAGCTTGCCACCTATGATCCGAAGCGGCTGATCGTGTTTGACATTTATGAAAACAACGCCTACGATCTGGAGCAGGAATTAAGAAGAAAACACCCCGACCTCAACCTTACGGTGCTGATCGGAAGCGTGAGAGACAAGAGAAAAGTGGACCTGCTTTTCACAGAATACCGCCCGCAGATCGTGTTCAACGCCGCGGCACACAAGCACGTTCCTTTGATGGAGAACTCCCCTAACGAGGCAGTGAAGAACAACGTGTTCGGCACCCTTAACGTTGCCCTGGCGGCAGAACGGCACAAAGCAGAAAAATTCGTTCAGATCTCCACCGACAAGGCGGTGAATCCCACCAACATCATGGGCGCCACCAAGCGGATCGGAGAAATGATCATTCAGACCATCGGAAGGCGTGCTACCCACACGAAGTTTGTTGCAGTTCGCTTTGGCAACGTGCTTGGCTCCAACGGAAGCGTGATCCCGCTCTTCAAAAGACAGATTGCCGAGGGCGGCCCGGTGACCGTAACACACAGGGATATCATCCGTTATTTTATGACGATCCCCGAAGCCGTGAGCCTGGTGTTGCAAGCTTGCTGTTACGCCTGCGCCGGAGAGATCTTCGTGTTTGACATGGGAGAGCCTGTGAAGATCTACGATCTGGCGACGAACCTGATCAAGCTCAGCGGGTTAGAGCCCGGCAAGGACATTGAGATCGTTTGCGTGGGGCTTCGCCCCGGAGAAAAGCTTTACGAGGAACGGCTGATGGCAGAAGAAGGAATGCAGCAAACTGCCAACCAAAAGATCAACATCGGCAAGCCCTTGGAGATCGACGAAGAAAAGCTGTTTTCCCATTTGGAAATGCTGGAGGAAGCCGCGGAGCAGGAAAGCGAGAACATAAAAGAATTGGTTGCTCGCCTGGTGCCTACCTACAAGATCGACAAATAAGAACATACCGCCGACCCGGAGGGAATCGGCGGTTTTCTTTTGTTTTGCGAAAAAAAGAATCTCTCCGCCCGAGGACGGAGAGACGTTTTTTAGATTTTTTTCAAACGGAGCATTCCTGCGGGAGGAACGGGGCAATCGAACACGCCGGCGCAAAGGTTTTTTTCTTCCCGGGAGAGAACTTGGCCCATGCAGTCCACGATCTCCACAGAGCAAGCGCCGGGGGCATCCAAAAAGCGAAGGGTAAGCCCTTTCTTTCCGTGGCAATTAACAAGATCCAAAGCGGAGAATTCTCCTTCGGGCTCCCAAACGGTTCCCACGTAATCCACGGCAATGAGGGCACCGTTCTTTTTCACGCCCGCCAAAGAATAAACACTTTCGGGAGCGAGGGCGAAGAAATCGCCGTCCAGGAGAAGCTCACGGTTTTTCATCCAATAATCAAGGTAGAAATGAAGCATTTTCTGATGATCCTCGGGGATCTGATCCAGCAGAACGGAGATCTGAGGAACACTGAACAAGGTGGAGATGACCTGAACGGCAGCGGATTCCACAGGCTCGCTCATGCTCCACATCAACATATCCGAGTGAACGGGCGTGGATCCGGAGGTCAAGCGAAGATCGTTAATGCGCTCCCGATTCTTGAGGGAGTCATTGGGACAGTCGGTAGCACGGAGCATATTGCCGTATTTACGGATGGCGGGACCGATATAGCTCTGGCGAAATTCAATGAGAACGTCGGGACGGATCTTACGCAGGGCCACGGTGATCTCTTCCAAAAGCTTTTCCAGACCTTCTTCCAGAGATACTACATCTCTGCGGGGATCGGAAACGGGAGTGGTGGATCGCAGGGCGAAGGCATCAATGAAGTCCAGTTTCAGGCCGTCCAGCCCCCATTCCTTCACGGCATTGGCATAAACGCCCACCAGATACTCTCTTACCTGGGGATAGCGGGGATCAAAGCAGAACCATTCCTGTTTGTTGTTGGGGCCGCCTGCATCCAGGAGCATATCGGCAAATCGGTGGTAAGCTTCGGAATATTTGCCAACGTAGGGCACGGAGAACCAAAGCATAAACTTCAGTCCCTGCTCGTGAACCAGATCCACGAAGGCCTTCATGCTTCCCATCTTTTTCTCTGCTACCTGCCAATCGCCGCAGAAGCCATAGCCGCGGTTATTGTCGTCCGTCTGCCAGCCGTCGTCCACGATGACGGTCTCCATACCGTATTCTTTGGCCAAGCGGCACTGCTCCACCACGGCGGGAACATCCAACACCTGATGGAAGGAATACCAAGTGGAATACATGGGCAAGCGAGCGTGCTCGGGAACGGGAGCGGGGGCATAGCCCTTTTCCTCCTCCCACCAACGAACCACACTCTTCACAGCATCATAATACTTCACGGGAGCGCTGTCCAAACGAATCACGGCAGAATAGCTTTCAAGAGGAGCCACAAGGGAAGTGAAAAACTTCACACGGCAGAACACACGGGCAGTCTCTTCGTTGATTCCCATAGACAGAGTGATGGGCGTGGCGGCATCGCTGACACTAACGGTCATGCGGTTTTCTCCCCCAAGGGAGAGTGCCTGATGAAGAGGAAGCCAAGAGGCCAAACGGCTCTTGGTGGGGGTCACGATCCACTCGGGGCAGAGATTGCGGCAAGCTCCCAAAGCGGGGCTCCAGAAGGAATAAATATCATCACAGGGGAAGGAAAACTCCACGCTAACCGATTTGGGGGTTTGGGGAGAAGAAAAATGCAGATCTAAGGTGACAAGCTCCAGGCGATCGCTCACCTTGCAAGGGGTCAGCTTGGCAACACAATTTTCGTTCTGATGAACCAGGGAATACTCCATAAAGTCCTCCTATAATCAATCTGACGAGGTATTTAAAATACCTTTTTCATTTCAAGTTGATGATACAACTTTTTTCCAAAATTGTCAAGGCGATTTCCTGAAAAAAGAAAAAAACAACAAAAAAGTTAAAGCTTCTCGGCGAGAATCTCGCAAGCAGCTTCGATCTGAGAAAGCACGCCGTCGAAATTATCGGTATACCAGGGGTCTTCCACCTCTCCCCCGATCCCCGCGGCATCCATCAGGCGGCTCACCTTCCCTTCCGGATCCCCTCCCGTGAGGCGAAGCATTCGGGAGAGGTTGGAAGAATCCATCACATAGATAAGATCGTACAAACCGTAATCACTCGCTGTAAATTGCACAGCGCGCTTGGCTTTGTCGGGGGTATAGCCCCTTCTTCTGAGAGCCGATGCGGCAGGGGGGTACACGGGGTTTCCCAGCTCCTCACAGCTAAGAGCTGAAGAGGCAACGAAAACGCCCTCTTTCCCTCGGCGGGAAAGAATTTGCTTCATTACCGTTTCCGCCATAGGGCTTCGGCAAATATTGCCGTGACAGACGAATACCACTTTTATCATTGTTACGATCCTCCTCGATAAACCACGATTTACGATATGTTTTTAGGCTTTGTGCCTATTGCCGTGCATTGGGAGCAGACACGTCATTCTTTCATTCTTTTGCGGTACTGGCTCATTGTCATGCCGTATTTTTTCTTGAACTGACTGGACGCCCAGCTAATGTTATTGAATCCGCTTTCAAAGATGATCTCCGTTATGTCATAGTTGCTGTCACGCAGCATATTGGTAATATAGTTTAAACGCAGGGAATTGATGTACTCACTGGCAGTCATATCCATATATTTTTTCATGCATCTGGATACATGCTCCCGACTGCGGTCTGTAAGGCTGAGAAAATAATCCATACCCTTTGTAAATCCGCCGTTTTTCTTAACGGCGGCGCACATTTCCTCCAGCCACAAAGGCATACGTTCCTTCTCTTCGGTAATTTCGGAAAAATACCTGGTGAAAATATCAAATAACAGCATTCGCAGCATGGTTTTCCTATGTTGGCTTTCACCGGGGTCCAATGCCCGAATATGATGCATCTTACGGTTAAAACGTTCGAACTCATAATTGGACAATCGTATCTCAGGAGGGTACGGCGCTTCCAACAGAGTTCTCCCGGGAAACCCCTTTCCCAAATAGTCCAGTATGTGCTCTACAGTTTGTGCAGAATACGTAATATTCACCAACGAAACGGACGTTTCTCCGTTCACAACATAATCATGGCAGTCTTTGGGCCGAATAAAGACAAGACTTCCCTTAGACAAGGTAAACGTGGCACCGTTGACCTTATGAACGGCACTTCCCTTCAGCATAAGGAACACCTCAAAATATTCGTGCCAGTGGGGTCGGAAGCGTTCTGTCTCGCTGTAGACATAGCGGTAGGAGCATCCGATCTCCTGATCCACGAAGCGCCGAGCCGTTAAAAGTTTCGGTTCCAAAGCAATCCCCCCACAAGATCAAAATACCATAACAATAATATCACATAACTATTTGCTTTTCAATACCGTTTTCGATAAAATTAATATAAATACATTTATAAGAGGAGTAACTGTCATGAGTTTTTTGGAAGAACGGATACAAAAAAACTGCGAACAGCTTTTGCTGAACGCCCATCAGATGCTTGGTGACATCAACGAGGTAGAATACGTGCAATCAAATGGGTATAAGCAGAACAATACCATCCCAACGGAGGGATGGACCCCCTTCCCCGTCGGCGGTCGTATCCACGGAAGAGATGCCCACTTTTGGTTTCGTTGCAAGGTGCACACGCCCCCAAAAAAGGCGCATACCTCTTACTATGTGAAGTATACCACGGGCTTCGAGGGACAATGGGATGCAACCAATCCCCAAGGCCTTGTGTACGCCAACGGCGAGATGGTTCAGGGCTGTGATACCAACCATACCGACGTCTACCTGGAAGCGGATACCGATTACACACTTCACAACTATTTCTACGTAGGCTTAACTGATGCATGGGTCCCTCTAGAGATCAAGTTGTACGCTCTGGACGAGCGGTCTGAGCAGCTTTATTACGATATGAAGGTCGCTTTGGACAGTGCTAAGCTGCTGAATCCAAACTCTGACGAGTATATCTCCATTATGACGGCTTTGGAGCAGACCGCCAATCTGCTGGATTTCCGTGACCCCGGAAGCGATGCTTATTATGAGAGCTTAGAAGCCGCCATTGCCTATATCAACGATGCGCTTTATACCAAGCTCTGCACAACACAAGGTAAGCCCGTTGTTAGCTGTATCGGCCATACCCACATTGATGTGGAATGGCTTTGGGACAGAAAACAGACCCGTGAAAAGATTCAGCGCAGCTTTGCAACTGCGGCCACCCTTATGAAGCGCTACCCGGAATATTTGTTCATGCTGTCTCAGCCGGAGCTGTACCGCTATTTAAAAGAAGAAGCCCCGGAAAAGTACGAGGAACTCAAGCAACTCGTCAAAGAAGGCCGTTGGGAGCCGGAAGGCGCCATGTACGTAGAATCTGACTGCAACCTGGTCAGCGGCGAAAGCCTGGTGCGCCAAATCCTCCAGGGCAAAAAATTCTTCAAGGATGAATTCGGCGTTGATTGTAAGGTGCTGTTCCTGCCGGATGTATTCGGCTACAGCGCAGCAATGCCCCAGATCCTTACCAAGAGTGGCATTCGTCACTTCGTCACCTCCAAGATCAGTTGGAATGAAACAAACACCTTGCCTGTGGATTGCTTTATGTGGCAGGGCATTGACGGAACTGAAATCTTCACCAACTTCATCACCGCCCAGAAATATACCGGTCCGGATGCCGTGAGTAGCACCTCCAACGTGGCGCATACCACCTATGTGGGGCATTTGACCCCCAGTGAGATCAAGGGCACCTGGAACAGATTTCAACAGAAGGAATACGCCAACCATGCGATGACCACTTACGGCTACGGCGACGGCGGCGGCGGTC
>JAZNGI010000175.1:0-2644 GCA_045576375.1 Eubacteriales bacterium | reverse complement strand
TTTTTTTCGGCAGAGGGGTTTACTTTAACGACAAAATGTATTAAAATATCTTTTGTACGAAATCATACAACAAAGGAGTTTGAATATGAAGATCTCATCGTTACAGCAAAAAAGATATGCGTATCAGCCCAAATTGCCCGGGATGCTTGGCAACGGCATTGCAGATATCTGCGTGAAGGAAGGAGCCGAGACCCAAAGCGTTGCCGATCAGGACAAGATCCGGGCGCTGTTCCCCAACACCTACGGCAAGAAGGAGATCACCTTCCAAAAGGGGGAGAACACAGCCGAGGCAAAGAAGCAGGTGGTGGGCGTGATCCTTTCCGGCGGACAGGCCCCCGGCGGCCACAACGTGATCTGCGGTCTTTACGACGCGCTGAAGGCCACGGGCAAGGACAACGTTCTCTACGGCTTCAAGGGCGGTCCCAGCGGACTGATCGAGGATGATTTTGTTGTTTTTGACGACGATTTTATCAATCAATACAGAAACACCGGCGGCTTTGACATTATCGGTTCCGGCAGAACCAAGCTGGAGACCGAGGAACAGTTTGCCGTGGTTGGTGAGGTGTGCAAGAAGCACGGCATCACCGCACTGGTGATCATCGGCGGCGACGACTCCAACACCAACGCGGCAGTGCTGGCCGAGTACTTTGCCGCAAAGAAGGCGGGCGTGCAGGTGATCGGTTGTCCCAAGACCATTGACGGCGACCTGAAGAACGAGGACATTGAGTGCTCCTTCGGCTTTGATACCGCCACCAAGACCTACAGCGAGATCATCGGAAACATTGAGCGCGACGCTACCTCCGCCAAGAAGTACTGGCACTTTGTGAAGGTGATGGGACGCTCCGCTTCTCACGTTGCCCTGGAGTGCGCTCTTCAGACGCAGCCCAACGTTTGTCTGATCTCCGAGGAGGTTGCGGCCAAGAAGATGTCTCTGGCTCAGATCACGGACATTCTTGCGGATTCCGTTGCAGGCAGAGCCGCAAAGGGTATGAACTACGGCGTTGCTCTGATCCCCGAGGGCGTGGTGGAATTCGTTCCCGAGTTCTCCGTTCTGATCCGCGAGATCAACGAGCTTCTGGCAGGAAGCCGCGCAGACGAATTCAACGCTCTTCCTTCCTGGGAGGAGAAGTATAACTTTATCCGCAAGGGCTTGACCAAGGAGTCTATGGACGTATTTGCCATCCTGCCTCAGGCCATCCAGCAGCAGTTGTTCCTGGAGAGAGATCCCCACGGCAACGTGCAGGTATCCCTCATTGAATCCGAGAAGCTGTTCTCCGCTATGGTGAAGGAGAATCTGGCCGCAAGAAAGGCAAAGGGAACCTACAGCGGAAAATTCAGCCCTCTGCATCACTTCCTGGGCTACGAAGGCCGTTGCGCATTCCCCTCCAACTTTGATTCCGATTACTGCTATTCTTTGGGATACAATGCCTTTATGCTCATTCAGTACGGTTACACCGGCTATCTCTCTAAGATCTCCAATCTTTCCCAGCCCGCTGATCGCTGGGTTGCCGGCGGTATGCCCATCACCAAGATGATGAACATGGAAAGAAGACACGGCGAAGATAAGCCCGTGATCAAGAAGGCTCTGGTGGAGCTGGACGGTGCCCCCTTCAAGTATTTTGAAGCGCGTCGCCAAGAGTGGTCCGAGAACACCTGCTACGTATATCCCGGCGCCATTCAGTACTACGGCCCCGCTGAGGTCTGCGATGCAACCACCGTCACCCTGGCCTTGGAGCAGAACAAATAAGGAATCGTCAAAAAGCGCAACACTTTTTAGGAAACAATAAAGGATGACAGGTTTTTTGACCTAACGACTTTTGGGCTCGGCGTTTTTAACGCCGGGCTTTTTTTGATGTATGGGAAAAATATATGATCCATCGTTGAAAATTAAAAAAAGATATGGTAAAATCAGTACGGAGTTCATTGGAGCAGAGGGGGAGCAACGTTATGGAACATACGTTTACAGGCAAGTGGATCACGGACA
Source organism: Eubacteriales bacterium (assembly GCA_045576375.1). GTDB lineage: Bacteria > Bacillota > Clostridia > Oscillospirales > SIG627 > SIG685. Next base: position 660 of record JAZNGI010000175.1, on the reverse strand, counting down.
AAGAATTTGCGGGCTTAGCACCGAGAAACGTTTTTCACAGACAGCTTGAAAAGGTGGAGCTTCCTTGCGATGAGCACAGAAACAGGCATATTTTGTTTCGGAAAAAGTTTTGTTGCCGCAGGTTAGGGAAAAACGCCGCGGTATATATCACCGCAGACGATTACTATAAGCTATATATCAACGGGAAGTTTGTGGCCCAGGGGCCCGCTCCGTCGTATCATTTTCACTACAACTATAACGTGATAGATGTGGGGGAGTATCTGCAAAAAGGGGAAAATATCATCGCCGTCCACACCTTATATCAAGGACTGATCAACCGCGTTTGGCAAAGCGGCGACCACCGACACGGCTTGCTTCTTGATCTGGTGATCGACGGGAAAACGGTGGTGTCCAGTGATGAAAGCTTTCGGACCTGTCCCCATACTGCCTATACCGAAATGGGGGTCTGCGGATATCGGACACAGTTTTTGGAACGATACGATTCCAACGGGGCAGAGGTTGGCTTTGCCGCTCCTGAATTTGACGACGCCCATTGGGAAAATGCTCAAATCCATAGAAACGACGATCATACCTTGGCAGAGCAAAAAAGCAAAATGCTGGAATTTGAAAGAGTTTTTCCCGTGGATACCAAGGTTGAGGGCAACGGCGTTTTGTATGATT